>JAFAHP010000794.1 GCA_019237175.1 Alphaproteobacteria bacterium | reverse complement strand
CGGCGGAGCGTCGGGTCCAGGCTGCTGGTCGCGGCGGACCGCCAGCAGATTGACGTGAACGCCGATCAGCTTGTCGGCATGCGTGCAGCCGAGACGGGCGGCAGTAATGGCACCCCAATCGCCGCCCTGCACCGCAAAGCGCGGGTAGCTCAACTTATCCCGCATCAGCTCGGCGACGCAGTCGGCTATCTCCTCGATGCCAAAGCGCGGCTGACCGGGCTTGAACGAGAGGCCGTAGCCGGGCAGCGAAGGCGCCACAACGGTGAACGCGTCCTCCGGCCTGCCGCCGAACCGCGCCGGGTCGGTCAGGCGCGGGCTCAGCTCGATGAACTCGAAGACCGATCCCGGCCAGCCGTGCCATAACAGCAGAGGGCAGGGGGAGGGGCCGTTGCCAGGCACATGCAGGAAATGCAGGTCGATGCCGGCGAGCGGCACCTTGTACTGCGGGAAGGCATTCAACCGCGCCTCCTCGCGCCGCCAATCGAACGCGGTCCGCCAATAATCGACGAGCTGTCGTAGATAGCCGACATCGGTGCCGTAAGCCCATGGCGCGCCCGGCGCCTGGTCGGGAAACCGTGTGCGCCCGAGCCGCTCGCGCAGATCGGCGATGGTCTCGTCGGCAACGGCGAGAGAAAACGGCTGCGGTTGTGGTGGCATCTCCGCCTCCCGGCAAGGTTATCTTAAGGACGAAGTGAGTCGCGAGCCCGTGATCGTTGATTATGCGGAACCGGGCACTCCGGAAGGACGACGCGCTGCATGGCGGACCGCATGAATGATGGTTTCGCTCGCCGTGGCTCGTAGAAAATCAAATAGGGGTAAGGCGTTGTCGTTACTCGACGGATTGTCGGATCGTTCGTCTGGCGTCCAATGTGGGGATGCATCAATAAGAGTTCGGTCAGGGCCTTGATGCGGGCCTGAACTCGCCGCGCGCCGTGCGGCGACTGGACGGCGATATAGTCGAGGATCGCGGTGAGCTCGGCGAGCGCCGGCGCGTGTAGCGAAGCTTCAGAGACCGTGCTTGGCCCACACCGCGCGCACTTCCTCTTCGGTAGCAAATTCCCCACCCGAAGCGGCAGTCTTTGAGCTGGTGATCGCGGCGTGCTCTTCGGGCGTGAGCGGTACCGGGGGTTCGTCATCGGCGCCGGCGAGCCGGAAAACGAAATGGGCAATTTCGTCTTGTTCGTCTGGCGGCAGGTTACGCGCGGCCGCGACTGCTTGATCCAAAAGTTTCGTCATTGAGAGCTCGGCCAACAATTAACGCCAGCACAGTATGATACCACACGTTCGCCCATCGAAACAGCTAATCTGGTCCCCGGTGCGCACAAGGCTGGCTATACAACGCAGCGGCGGCGCGAGCGTTCACGACAAGCCGCGGAGGAAGTCGATCATCGCGGCGTTGACCTCGGCCGGTCGCTCCTCCTGGGTGATATGGCCGCAACCGGACAGCATGATCGTGCCACGCAGCTGCGGCACGAATTTCGGCATGTCGGCGATGTGACGGTCCATGCCGGGAAATTTGACGACGGGATCGCGGTCGCCGGCGATGTAAAGCGCCGGCACCCCTACCGGTAATCCGTCGAACGGTGCCAGCAATTCCCAATTGCGGTCGATGTTGCGATACCAATTGAGGCCGCCGCGAAAGCCGGTGCGGGTGAATTCGGCCGTGTAATAGTCGACATCGGCTTCGGTCAGCCAGGCGGGCAGCGGTGGCGGCACCGGTGGGACGCGCGCGAACAAGCCGCCCGGCAGCGGCACCATGCCAAAGGGCTGCGGCCGCGGCAGCGCATCTCCCGAGACGTTAATCCGTCCGATGCGGAACGCCGTGCGTACGTTTTGGTCGTACTCCGCTTCGGCGACCCCCGGCTCCTGAAAATAGAGCTGATACCAGACGGCGTCATCGGTCTGCGGCATGACCGTTGTCGGCCGCGCCTTCTCGCGCGCTCGGAACGGCACGCTCAAGCCGATGACCGCTCGGAAGCGGTCGGGGCGCAATTGCGCAGAATGCCACGCCACCAGAGCGCCCCAATCGTGCCCGGCGATCACCGACTGTTCGACGCTGAGCGCATCGAGCAGTCCGACCATATCGCCAACCAAGTGCAGCAAAGTATACCGGTCGATCTCAGCCGGTGCATCGGTCTGCCCGTAACCGCGCTGGTCGGGTGCGACCGCACGAAAACCGGACGCCGCCAGTGCTGCCAGCTGGTGCCGCCACGAATACCAGCATTCGGGGAAGCCGTGACACAGCAGAACCGTGGGCCCCGTTCCTTGCTCGGCAATGTGCATGCGGATGCCGTTGGTCTCGATGATGCGGTGCGTTGCCTCGGTCATTGTCTTCTCCCTCGGGGTTCACGCCAGATAGGAGCCGCCGTTGACGTGCAATGTCTGACCGGTGATGAACCCGGCATTGTCGGATGCAAGAAACACGGCGGCGCGGGCGATCTCGTCCGGCTGCGCCATGCGGCCGAGCGGGATCGCACGCGCCATCTCTGCGATTTCGGCCTCGCTGCTGCCATAGCGGGGCTGGGCGGTGTCGGTCAGGCCGGGCGCGATCGCATTCACCCTGATGCGGTGAGGTGCCAGCTCCAGCGCCATCGCCCGGGTCAGCGAAAGCACCCCGCCCTTGCTCGCCGCGTAATGCACGCCGCGGGGCGAGCCGCGCAATGCGGCACCCGAGGCGATGTTGACGATTGATCCCGGCCGCCCGGCCGCGATCATCGTCTGCGCGACGTATTGCGCGCAAAAGCACGAGCCTTTCAAGTTGATGTCCAGCACATGGTCCCAGTCGCCTTCCATCATTTCGAGGAAAGGTACTCGCGGAAACACCCCAGCATTGTTGATCAGGATGTCGATGGCGCCGAGCCCTTCGCGGGTCGACGACACCATTGCCTGAACCTGCTCCAAGCGTCCCATGTCGGCCTGGACCAGCAGTGTTCGCTGGCCCTGTGCACGCACTTCGTCGGCGATCGATTGGGCGGCGCTGTCGTCATCGAGCCAGTTAATCGCCACGTCGGCTCCGGCGGCGGCAAACTCCAACGCCATCGCGCGCCCGATCCCCTGCTGCGCGCCGGTGACCAGAACCACTTTGCCTCCCAACTGCATTTCACGCTCTCCTCGAATGAAGACCGAAAATCGCCGCCGTTGCCAAACACGCCACTTTAGCAGAATGATGCAGCAGACCCAGCAGGGTTGGCACTTCGAGCCTTCAGGCTCACACTTTCGGAGCTGGAGCCATGCGACGCGTCCTGGCTATCGCCATCCTGGTGACGAGCACGATCATGCTGCCGACGTCTCAGGCGATGTCTCAGACGCCGTCTCAGTGCTGGTACAATGGATGGGTGTGGAACTGCGGTCCCGGTCCTGATCTAGGCCCGCTAGGCCTGCTCGCCTTGCCGTTTGTCGCCGTCGGCACAGCCGTCACCGGCGTTGTTGCACTCGTAACCCTACCGGTGCGGGCAATTTTCGCGCCACCCTACTATCCGCCCCCTCCACCCGCTTATTACCCGCCGCGGTATTATTATCCACCACCGCCGGGTTCCTCCTATGCGCCGCGGGCGCAGTGAGCCAATCCAAACAATGGTTCTTGCTACTCGGCGGCGGCACTCTCGCGTAGTGAGTAGGCGGGTGGAGTGGAAGCGCAACCCGCCGTTCGTTTTTGCCGGCGCCGCGGCGGGTTACCTCCGGCTTAGCCGGAGTTCACCCGCCCTACGCATTTATGCCAGCATTGATCCATTGCCGCGTCCTATTCCGCGGCGGCAATCTCTCGCGTGGCCACGAGTCGTGCGACGGCCGTGAGGTCGGGTTTGCCGGAGCCAAGGAGCGGCAGCTTGTCGACGATCATGACCTCGGCCGGGACCATCAGGTCGGATGCGCCCTTGGCTCGGGTATGAGTCTGGAAGGCGGCGCGCGTGGCAGCTTTCTGCTCGGCGACGAGCACCAGGCGCTCGCTGCGGCGCTGGTCGGGTTGGCTGACGACCGTCGAGGCGGCGTCGGGCGCCGATCAGCGCCGCGCCGTCATAGACCTTCAACAGGCGGCCGGTTACCGTGATGCGCCCCTCCGGGAAGATCACCAGCGTGTCGCCGTTCTTGACCGCCTGAACGACAGTCCGCGTCGCGAGCGGCCGGGCGGGATCGAGTGGCCTCGCGCGCGTCAGCTTAATGAAAGGCCTCACCCACCAACGTTCGGAGAACTCGTGATCAACCGCGAAGACCGGCTCCTTGCTGAGGATCGCAAGCGCCACCTGCAGGCGTTTGCCGCGGGCCTCGTCTCCGCCGGACTACGCCTGATTCCCGCTCGGCCAGAGCGCCGGACTGCGCGTTCTTGCCAGGCTAGAGCCGGTCGTCATCGAGCTGGTGGAGCAAACCCGCAGCGCCGAGCTCGACGATCTCGGCGGCGCTTGCTTCCGCTCCGACATCGCCGCCCTGCGGCACGAGACCCAGCGCACAAGGCTCTTTCGCACATGAACAACTGCAACGGGCCCTTGCGCATTGGCATCGGCGGCCCGGTCGGCACCGCAAGACAGCGCTGATGGATGCGCTTTGCCGCGCCTTTCGCGACATCTATCAAGTCGCCGCCATAACCATCGAGCCGTTGTTCCTTGAGTTGAATCTTAGGCGCGCCGGTACCACATTGAGTGCATCGATATGCGAGATTTTTTCGGTTCGAAAGCTGAAAGCCGCGGATAAAGGCTAACATAAGAGCAGACCTGGGGTGAACCGAAGTAGGGACTTTTCGTATTGTTTCGAGGCTGACGGGTGCGTCCGATCTTAAAATCGGGATGATGCGAGCCGGGAAGGGCAGGCCGAATATGGCGGACGAGCCAGTCGAACTTGACGAACACCGCGGCCTCGCGGCGCAGAAGTCGACCGAGGTTCGGCGCCGCCTTCGCGAAGTCCGGGCCGATCAGGCAGACCTGCGACGCCGCCAAGTAGAATTCGAGGACCACGCTGCAGCCGCTCCGTCAGAAACTTGGCCAGAGGCCGCGGAAAAGGCGCGATATCTGATCCAACTTTTCGCCGAGACGCCCGAAGCGCGGGACCCGCGCCGGCGCGAGCTGATAGCGCAAGTGCTCGACGATTTTGCACGATTATCCCGATCGGCCGAGTAAGTCGACGCCCTAGGGCGGTGGGGGCGTCTTCTCGCGTTGCCCCCTCGACGACGGTCTCATCCGCACTGAGTTGCTGCCGCATCATCGGGCAAAGGCGCTCGTGAGCGCGCCCCGCCGTGATAATTCCATCCCCTTTTGAAAGGTCCATTTATGGAAGCACCCGAGGTCAGGCGCTCTGTCGAGGAGCTGGCGCAGGCGCTCTATGAAGCAAGCGACCCGAACGGCATACCCTGGAACAAACGGGGGCAGGCAATTCGTGACCCATGGCTTCAGGTCGCACGAAGGCAGATAGCGCAATCCGAAACTGAAGCTCGCGGCACTGGGAGGGTCGAACCATGATTGTCCGCCTAACGATCCAACAGGACGGCGTCGGGTTTCGCGCAACGATCTCGAAACGCGAAGATCAGGAAAACACCCCCGTCGGGGTTCCCGAGATCTTCCTGGTGGACGACAAGGAAGAGGCCATAAAACGAGTGAAAGACGTGGCGCGCGGCTTGGGACTGAAGACCTATCGCGTGGTCGATAGGACGCGAAAAGGCTAGCAAAAGGGTCGGCCCCCAAATTGGAGCGCCCAAACGATGCCATCACGTCCCCCATGATCGCACCACGCATCGTGGTCGCCATATTTGTAACGATAATCGGAAAGGAAAATAGTCATGGCTGCCAAAGATATTCGGCTCGGCACCGATGCGCGTGAGCGCATGCTGCGCGGCATCGACATACTCGCCGGCGCGGTCAGGGTGACCTTGGGACCCAAGGGCCGCAACGTCCTGCTGGACAAGAGCTGGGGCGCACCGCGGATCACCTAGGACGGCGTCACTGTCGCCAAGGAGATCGAACTCAGCGACAAGTTCGAAAACATGGGCGCGCAGATGGTGCGCGAGGTGGCCAGCAAGACGAGCACGGTCGCCGGCGACGGAACCACGACGGCGAACATTCTCCCATGCCATGGTGCGCGAAGGCATCAAGGCGGTGGCCGCCGGGATGAACCCAATGGACCTCAGGCGCGGAGTCGATATGGCAGTCAATGCCATCGTCAGCGACATCCAGAAGCGTTCGAAGAAGGTCTCGACCAACGACGAGATCGCCCAGGTCGGGACCATCTCGGCCAATGGCGACGCGGAGATCGGCCGAATGCTGGCCGAGGCCATGAAGAAGGTTGGCAACGAGGGTGTCATCACCGTCGAGGAGGCGAAGTCGCTCGCTACCGAACTCGACGTCGTCGAGGGGATGCAGTTCGACCGCGGCTATCTGAGCGCCTACATTGTCACCAATGCGGAGAAAATGATCGCCGAACTGGAGGATCCCTGCATTTTGCTGCACGAGAAGAAGCTTTCCAGCCTGCAGCCGCTATTGCCGATTCTCGAAGCTGTCGTGCAGAGCGGCCACCCCTTGCTGATCGTCGCCGAGGACATCGAGGGCGAGGCGCTTGCCACCCTCGTTGTCAACAAGCTGCGCGGTGGCCTCAAGGTGGCGGCGGTCAAGGCGCCGGGCTTTGGCGATCGCCGCAAGGCCATGCTCGAGGACATCGCGACCCTGACCGGCGGTCAGGTCATCTCGGAGGACCTCGGCATCAAGCTCGAGAACGTCACGCTCGACATGCTCGGCCGCGCCAAGAAGGTGCGGATCGAGAAGGAGAACACGACGATCATCGACGGCGCCGGCGCCAAGGACGACATCCTCGCCCGCACTAACCAGATCCGGGCGCAGATCGAGGAGACGACCTCCGACTACGACCGCGAGAAGCTCGAGGAGTGTCTGGCCAAGCTGGCGGGCGGCGTCGCGGTCATTCGCGTCGGCGACGGCACCGAGGTCGAAGCCAAGGAGCGCAAGGACCGCGTCGATGACGCGATGCACGCGACCAAGGCTGCGGTCGAGGAAGGCGTGGTAGCCGGCGGCGGGGTGGCGCTGCTGGTCGCGAGCAAGGTTCTCGCTGGCCTCAACCCCGCAAACAACGACCAGAAGGTCGGCATCGAGATCGTCCGCAAGGCGATGCAGTGGCCGGTCCGGCAGATCGCCGAGAATTCCGGCGCCGAGGGCTCGATTGTCGTCGGGAAGCTGACCGACCAGGGCGACCCGAATTTCGGCTATGACACACAGTCGGGTGACTACAAGGACATGGTGGCGGCCGGGATTCTCGATCCGACCAAGGTCGTGCGGGTAGCACTGCAGGACGCTGCTTCGGTCGCGGGTCTGTTGATCACCACCGAGGCGATGGTCGGTGACAGACCCGAGCCCAAGGGTGCGCCAGGCATGCCGCCGGGCGGCATGGATTACTAAGCCTCCAGCTGCAGCGTGCCCTGCGGGGTGTGGTGATGATAGCAGGCTCCGACGAGCGCAAACTCGCACATGACTTGATCGACGTTCACGGGAGGGAGGCGGCCACCGTGGCGCGGGGCAATGCCCGTGCCGCGGCGCTCGCCGGTCAAGCGATACAGGCGAGGTCGTGGATCCGGGTGCTCGGAATGATCCAGCGGCGGCAGGCTGGCAAAGCATCGGCCCTCCGGGCCACCGGCGAGCCGCCCCCGACAACGTTTCGTAGGAAAAAATAGAAGGCGTGTGTGCAAACCGGTCGGCGTGATGAGGGGTGGCGGTTGATAATGGTTTGCTCTTCGAGCGGTACCCTGCTTTGGTCGCCGAACGAGGCGGTGCTGATGACCGATAGTTCCGACGACCATAATCTCGCTCGTACATGATCGAAGTTTACGGGAAGAGGGCAGCCACCGTGGCGCGGGAGGATGCCCGTGCCGCGGCGCTCGCCGGTCAAGCCGAGAAAGCGAAGTCCTGGATCAGAGTGCTCGGGACCATCCAGCGACAGCAGGCCGGCAAGGTATAGGCTATTCCGCCGTAATTTCCTCGGTCACTACTTTGAAACTGCTGAGCGTGTTTGGACCGAATGTCGTGCTGATCGCGACATCCGCGGCATCACGCCCGCGCGCGATCAAGACCCGGCCGATGCGCGGGACGTCGTGTCGTGCATCAAAGGTGTGCCAGGCGCCGCCGAGATAGGCTTCAAACCAGGCCGAAAAATCCATCAGCGCGTCCGCGACCGGCACGCCGATATCGCCCAGATAGCCGGTGCAATATCGTGCCGGGATGTTCATGCAGCGACAGAAGGCGACGGCGAGATGCGCATAATCCCGGCAGACGCCTGTGCGATCGCAGTAAGCTTCCCACGCCGTCCTGGTGGCGCGCGCGTGTTCATAGCCGAAGGTAATGTGCTGGTGAACGTAGTCGCAGATGGCTTGGACCCGGGCCCACCCGAGCGGGCTTTTTCCGAATAGCGACCATGCGATCTCGGACAGCCGATCGGTCTCGCAATAGCGGCTGCCCAATAAGAACACCAAGGCTTCGTCAGGCAGATCCTCCACTGCAAGCTGCTGTGCCTGGATAACCACGCGATCGGGTTCGCCGGTGTCTTTCACAATCCCGTTGGCAGAGAGCCGGGTTCGCCCGGCCGGCGCCACGATCCGATTGCACCAATTACCAAAGCCATCGCGGTAGGCACGGATCGGGATGGGTGGGCTGGTCACGAGATGATCTGGCACCACCATGTCCGAGATGCGTGTGTAGTGGACATTCAGCGTCAGCAGCATCGGTGTCGGCTGCGGGCAGTCATACACCAATTCGTAGCCCAGTCGGATCAGCATGGTTGGTACTTTCGCCGAGTTCGCGCCCGAATCATATCTGACTGTCGACGCCTTCCGCTACCTCCTGCTGCTCTATGAGAGGATATTTAGAAAACAAAACAATCGATTATTCGAATTGGAAAATATTTATCCGCCTCTTGTAATTTATGTCAAACTATACAATGTCTCTCAGTAAGATTGGTCTGCGCAAATCCAGACTCAGCTGTTGCTGGTGCTTGCGCAGACCAGCTCGGCAGCCGCCTGTAGGAATACGAAGAAACCACTGATATTGACCACGACAACGGTTCGCTATTCACGAAAGCCGCGGCTTTGGTCGGTGCCGGCCGTCGGCATCATGGCAGCCGGGTGAGGCCGGGGACAAGCATGGCGCTATCTGTGCGATTTTCGCTGCTCCATTCAGACCTCAACGATTTTCTCTATGCTCCGATCGGCAATGAACAAAATGGGATGCCGCTCAGCGTTGTTTCCGGTTTGACGCGCCTGGGTTTGGACCCCTGGGAGGAGGCCGCCCGGCTGGCCTCATTACCGAAGGCCCTCGCCGCCGAGGCGCTCGCGCCGATCATTGCCCGACTACCCTTCGATCGGCCGGAGCGGTCGGACCATATAGGGATCAGCCGGCGACTGGTTGAGCTATTGCCAGAAAACCAAGCGGTCACCTCGCCGGGTCGGCAGCAGACAGGTGCGAACGGCACGAAATTTTTGCAAACCATGCAAACCGTATTACTTCTCGGCTGCCTCGCCCTTGGGGTGGCAATCCTCGTAGGCGCGCTGTGATCCGTTCCTGCGCATACCCTGGGCGCCCGAGAACCGGGATCGGCGCCGGCAACTCAAGCCCTTTTCGACAGAGAGGCCCATGAAATATCTCGTTCCGCCGATCGTGATCCCGATCCTATTGGTCCTCGGCATCGCAGCATATGCGCTGCTCCGACCGTCAATCGTCGTCCACCATCCTCCTGTTTCCTCGGTGACCTCGCAGCCTCGTTAAGCACCGCATTGGCGGCGCCGCGGCGCGTCATACCCAATCCCGAAGGATCAGCATGTCAGAGCACAAATACCGTGTTGGCCAAGCGGTGGAATTTTTCCCAGATCGGGGCGTCGAGCGTACCGCGAAGGGCCGCTTTAAAATCGTCGGTCTGTTTCTCGGCGAGGGCAATAGCCCTCGGTATCGAATCAAACACGAGGTGGACGGACACGAGCGAATGGTCGGCGAAAGCGAGCTTGGGACGCGGTAGTTCAGAATAAGGACCTGCACGCTCGACAGGCTCAGCGACCGGGTGTCGATCAGATCGAGCAGGCGCCCCGGTGTGGCAACGAGGATGTCGACGCCGCGCGAGTTTCTGCCGCTGCGGCCCGATCGGGACCGCGCCCGAACACCGCCGCCGTCGACAACGGCATCCCCGTGCCGTAGGCGCGACCAGCCGCCGCTCTGCACCGGCAGGAAGATTCCGAGGATAAGCCGCGGAGTTTGTTTGGAAGGGTCCCCCGCTTTCGGACAATCGGAGGCTCCGGAGCACAAGGCCCACCTGTTGGCCGACGGCACCAAGGCAATCGCGGAACGGCGATGAACTCGATCCCAGCTTAGTGCTGCTGGCGGAACTAGGGCTGGTTGTCGCCACGGCCGGATCATGCGCGATACGGGTGATGATGGCTTCGGCGCTCCGGAGACCGCCTTTCTCGTATGCAACTTCTGGTACATTGGAGCGCTCGCGGCGATTGGCCGACGAGATGAGGCGCGGGCGCTGTTCATCGATCTGCTCGCGCACCGAGATGCCTTCGGGCTATTGTCCGAGGACATTTATCCGGAAACCGGGGCGCTGTGGGGCAAGATCCCCAAACCTACTCGATGGCAGGAATCATCAATTCGGCGATGCAGCCGTCGGTCAGATGGGAGGACGCGTGGTGCCGCGTCTCATCATAGTCTCGAACCGAGTCGCGGTCCCCGGCACCGAAGCGCCACGCCAGGCGGGAGGGCTCGCCGTCGCCGTCGACGCGGCGCTCAAACAGCGCGACGGGATCTGGTTCGGCTGGAGCGGAAGGGTGGCCGAGAATGGCGCTGCCCCGCAGCCGACGGTCGTCAGACGGCAGCGGCGGACGTTCATTACGCTCGATCTTTCGAGCGTCGATTTCCAAGAATATTACAACGGCTTTGCCAACCGCGTGCTGTGGCCGATTCTGCACTATCGAGTCGATCTGGCCGAATTCACCTCCGTCGAGCTCACCGGATATCTGAGAGTCAACGCGCTGTTCGCCAACGCGTTGTGTCCGTTCATGCAACCGGACGACGTCATCTGGGTCCACGACTATCACCTGCTGTCGCTGGCCAAGGAACTCCGCGCGCTGGGGCACGATAATCAGATTGGCTTTTTCCTCCATATCCCTTGCCCGTCGCCGGACCTTCTGATGGTCTTGCCGCAGCACGCAGAGACGATCGGTGCGCTTACCCACTACCACCTCGTCGGGCTGCAGACCGAGGCTGATGCCGACAATCTTCGCCGCTATTTCGAGATACGGCACGGCATTGCAGGACCTAGTCGCGAAGCGTTCGAATTCGGCGGCAGTTATGTGCACGTTCGCACGTTTCCGGTCGCTATCGATACCGCGGCATACGCTCGGGTCGCGCGCAATGCCGTGAAATCACGCTTGGCGACGGGGGTGCGCGACAGTCTCGGGGACCGGCGTCTCATTCTGGGGGTCGATCGTCTCGACTACTCGAAGGGCATCCCCGATCGCATCCGGGCGTTCGGCCACTTTCTCGACACCCAGCCCAATTGGCTGGGCCGGGTGACGTTCCTTCAGATCACCCCGAAAAGCCGAGCCGAGGTGCCGGAGTATGCCGCTATAGACCGCACGGTGAGTACGATCGTCGGGCAGATCAACGGGCGGCACGGTGAGGCGGCCTGGACGCCGATCCGTTATGTGAACCGCTTTTATTCGCGGGCCTCGTTGGCGGGGCTTCTCCGATCGGCTCATATCGGCCTGGTGATGCCGCTGCGCGATGGCATGAACCTTGTCGCCAAGGAGTATGTCGCCGCTCAGGATCCGGACGATCCCGGTGTTCTTGTGCTTTCCCGGTTTGCGGGCGCCGCGGCTGAGCTCGACGGCGCTCTGATCGTCAACCCGCACGAAATCGAGGCCGTGGCGGAGGCGATCGGAATCGCGCTCGAAATGCCCCTTGAGGAGCGGAAGGAGAGGCACGCGCGAATGTTCGCCCACCTGATGACGAACGATGTCGATCGCTGGGCCGAGCGGTTCCTGTCGGCACTCGCGGAGTCGCGTCAGCGCCCCGGCGCCCTGCGGCATTCCGACGCCGCGCCGATTGGTCTGTCCAGGTAGCGATCCGATTTAGCGGATCCTAGCCAGCGCGGCAATACGTGTGCCCTCGTGTTGCTCGGATACCACCAGTCCGGTTTGGGTCCTGGTGTTCGGTCATTCGGGCGATCCGTACATAGTTCGGGCGTCCGAACTGAAGCATCCGTTTAGGGCGGTGACGCCGATCGTCCCACCACTGTCCGTCCGTCCCTAGTCTCGGCCGATTGGCGACCGGCGCGCTATTAGCGATGCCGGTTGAATAAACTGTACCCGTATGTTTCTTGGTTTGTTCTGGCAGCGGCAGCTGCCGGATAGCGGCCCAGCAACCGGTAGCCGGTGTCGCGGCTGATGCCATAGCGCTCACACAGCGCTGTCATCGGCAGCTCCCCACGCAGACATTCGTTGATGAAGGCCAACTTCTCGTCCATTAACACAGGTTTCCTTCCATGGCATCGGCAAAGCCCCCCTTTGCCGAGCGAGAAAACCTGTCAGGCATCTATCCGGTCCATAATGTCAGATATCTATCCGGTTCGGACCTCATCGGCCCCCCTCACCCTCCCCTCTCCCCCGGCCGGCGGGGGGAGAGGGTTAGAAAGCCGGCTGTCGGAGGTAAATTTGGCGCCAAGACAAACGGTCGATTTTTCTCCGGACAGCCCCGCGCGCCCGCGGGGATGAACCGATGCTGGCCCGTACTTACGCCGTGGGGATCGCGTGCTCCACGCGCCGCGGGGTGAACCGAAGGGCTCCGACCGGCATTTCAGCCGTGCGGTCGCGTTCGCCGGCGGGGTATCGAGCGCTAACCGATGGCTGGATTCGCCGTTTTCAGTGCTCGCGCGAATTCCATTGCTTTTCGATTGATAGGGCGCCTTCAATTCGTTGATCGGCGGCGAAATTCCATTGATCCGCTAAGTAACGAATTCGATTCGTGAGCGGCTGAAA
This sequence comes from Alphaproteobacteria bacterium, assembly GCA_019237175.1. GTDB lineage: Bacteria > Pseudomonadota > Alphaproteobacteria > ATCC43930 > CGMCC-115725 > AP-15. The sequence goes on along the minus strand of JAFAHP010000794.1, from coordinate 1,165 downwards.
TATTGAGGTATTGTGCCCGCCCTCGGTGGCCAGTTTGGGGCGAAAAGTGCGATTTTCGTTGTATTTCGCCCCAGGGACGCGGGGATAATGCGAAAGAGGCCGGCCTCAGTGGCTTATTCGGCCGCCGCAGTCTCGCGCGCGGCAACGAGGTGCGCGACGGCGGGGAAGTCGGGTTTGCCGGAGCCAAGGAGCGGCAGCTTGTCGACGATCATGACCTCGGCCGGGACCATCAGGTCGGATGCGCCTTTGGCTCGGGCGTGGGCTTGGAGGGCGGCGCGTGTGGCGCCCCTCTGCTCGGTGACCAGCACCAGGCGTTCGCCGCGGCGCGGGTCGGGTTGGCTGACGACCGCTGAGAGGGCATCAGGCCATAGCTCGGACGCCAGGGTCTCGATCGCGGCGAGCGAGATCATCTCGCCGCCGATTTTGGCAAAGCGCTTGGCGCGGCCTTTGATCGTCACAAAGCCATCGCGGTCGATCGCGACGATATCGCCGGTATCGTGCCAGCCCTCTTCCGGCGGCTGCAGCACGCCGGGGTTGTCGGCCTTCAGATAGCCGAGCATGACGTTGGGGCCGCGCACGTAGAGCCGACCCCCCTCGTCGACCCCGGGCACCGGTTCTAGCCTCGCCTTGATGCCCGGCAACAGGCGCCCGACCGTGCCGAAGCGGTTGAACATCGGCGTGTTAAGGGCCAAGGCGGGCGCGGTTTCGGTGACGCCATAGCCTTCGAGGATGCGCAGACCGAATTTTTCCGCCCATACCCGCCGAGTGGCTTCCTTGACCGGCTCGGCACCCGCCAGCACGTAGCGCACGGAGCGAAAATCGTAAGGGTGCGCGGCCCGGGCATAGCCCGACAGAAAGGTGTCGGTGCCGAACATGATCGTCGCATTGGCGCCGTAGACGAGCTCGGGGACGATGCGGTAGTGCAGCGGCGAGGGGTAGAGAAACACCGGAACCCCGGAGACGACCGGAAGCACCAGCCCGACGGTGAGCCCGAAGGCGTGGAATACAGGCAATGCATTGAACACCTTGTCGGTGCGGCCGAAGTCGATGCGGGCGGCGGCCTGGGCGGCATTGGTCAGCATGTTGCGGTGCGACAGCACGACGCCCTTTGGAGTGCCCTCGGACCCCGACGTAAACAGAATCGCTGCCGGGTCGTCCGGTTTGC
>JAFAHP010000768.1 GCA_019237175.1 Alphaproteobacteria bacterium | reverse complement strand
AACCGCATGCGACACGCCGCTCTGATCGTGCTCCGGTGCGACGACCCAAATCTCGCGCCCCAGCTCAAGTGCGATCTGTTCGAGCACTGCGAGCCCCGGAGCGTCGATGCCGTCGTCGTTGATCAAGAGAATGCGGTCGAGCACGTCTTCCTCCAGGTCTCCCGGTCAGGGGGCGGGCTTATCATCCGCAAATGTCGAAAGCGAGCCCGCCGTAGAATTCAATTTGCCCGCGCCGGCGTCTCTCCGTACGAAGGGCGGGCGGCAACCGGGAGAAGTGCGGATGGCACGGCCGTCAAACGTTCCGACCTGCAAAGATGATTTTGTCGCCGGGCTCGAGGATCAGCCGCGGTATGCCCTGGCGCGGCGAAATCGATGCCCTCGATCTCGAAATCGAGGATGCGCTCGATCTCGGCTGGCTTTCTGCCGATCGAGCAGGATGAGGCGATAATGTACACCCTTGCCGGACGGGTCGGGGTGGTCACCGGCGGTGGTGGCGGGATCGGCCGCGAGATCGCGCGCCGCCTCGCGGGCGAAGGAATGGCGATGGCAGTGCTCGACCGTGACGGTGCTGCAGCGCGGCGGGTTGCCGCGGAACTGGGCGGGCTTGCGGTGAGCGCCGATGTCACCGCAGCGGACGAGGTCGCCGCCGCCGTCGACGCGATCCTCGCGCGCTACGGCAAGATCGAGGTGCTGGTCAACAACGCCGGGATCTGCTGGACCGGGCCCGCGCTCGACATGCCGCCCGAAACATTGCGCACGATGCTCAAGGTCAATGTCGAAGGCGTGTTCCTCGTCAGCCGCGCGATATTACCGCACATGATCGCGCGCCGTTCGGGCTCGGTGATCAATCTCGCTTCTTGGGCGGGCAAAACCGGCAACGCCTATTTCGCCGGCTATAGCGCCAGCAAATTCGCGGTCATCGGCCTGACCCAGGCCTTGGCGCGCGAAATGGCGCCGCACGGGATCCGCGTCAACGCGATCTGTCCGGGGATTGTCGTCGATACCGCGATGCGCGCAGCGCTCGAAGCGCAGCAGCGGCAATATGGCCTCCCACAGACCGCCGAGCGCGAAAAGCTGATCCCATTGGGCCGCGTCTCGGTACCTGACGACATCGCACGGGTCGCAGCCTTTCTCGCCTCCGACGAGGCAGCCTATATGACCGGCGAAGCGATCAACCTCTCCGGCGGCTTACTGATGGATTGAAGGCGCAAGCCGCGGGAGGCGCGTTGGAGCTCGGTGCCAAAGCCGGGGATTGCCGGCTCTGACCGCCGACGCAAACGCCCCCGCCAGGGCGGGGGCGTTTGTTTACTCCAGCGGTTCGCCGCGGGGTTCGATCAGGCGGCCTGTTTGTGCTCGACCGCCGGCGCGGCATTCTGCGCAGGGTCGCTGACGATCTCGATCTTGCGCGGCTTGGCCTCCTCGGGAACCTCGTGGACGAGGTCGACATGCAGCATGCCGTTGGCGAGGCTGGCACCGACCACCTTGATATGGTCGGCGAGGCTAAAGCGGCGCTCGAAGGCGCGGCGCGCAATACCGCGGTGCAGGTAGCGGCTCCCGTCCTCTTCCTTTTTCGCCTTGCCGGTCACCAACAGGGTGTTCTCGTGCACGGTGACATCGATCTCATCGGGCGAGAATCCGGCCATTGCCATTGTTAGCCGATAGGCGTCTTCGCCGGTTTTTTCGATGTTGTAAGGCGGATAAGCGAGTGCCGCACTGTCGACGCGGCTCGCGGTGTCGAGCAACCGGATCAGCCGGTCAAAGCCGATTGTCGAACGGAACAGCGGAGAAAAATCGAAACGGTCCATGACCACATCCTCCATCGAGCAATATGGGTTTGGCATCCGCAAGTAACGCCAGATGCCGGTTCAGTCTACGTGCAATCCCATCAGCGGCGATTGCACGCTATCTAGATAATGTGGAAGAAGTGGAGGTCAAGAGGCCGGACCCGCAATGTGCGCGGTTTCTTAGGCCCACTAGCGCTTGATGGCGAAACCCTGGAATCGCTTGTTGAACCGGGCCAATTGTCCGCCGGTATCGACCAGGCGCTGCTGGCCGCCGGTCCACGCCGGATGCGATTTCGGATCGATATCGAGGCGCAGTGTATCGCCGGCTTTGCCGTAA
>JAFAHP010000763.1 GCA_019237175.1 Alphaproteobacteria bacterium | reverse complement strand
CAAAGCAAACTGGCCGCGGGCGGGCTCGCCGACACGCTGGTCTCGGGCCGAGAAAAATCGCCGTGCTCGATCTGGCGCAAGATGCAGCGCAAGAGTGTGGCCTTTGAGCAGCTCTCCGATGTGATGGCGTTCCGGGTGTTGGTCGACGGCGTCGGCGACTGCTATCACGCGCTCGGCCTCATCCACTCGGCCTACCATGTCGTTCCGGGCCGATTTAAAGATTATATTTCGACGCCCAAGCCTAACAACTATCGTTCTTTGCACAGCGGGGTTATCGGGCCTGAGCAGCAACGCATCGAGGTGCAGATCCGTACGCGCGATATGCACGAGGTCGCCGAGTTCGGCGTCGCCGCGCATTGGAGCTACAAGCAGGGCGCGGGCAAGACCGAGGGACCGCAATATCGCTGGTTACGCGAATTGCGCGATATTCTGGACCACGCCTCGGGGCCGGAGGAGTTTCTCGAGCATACCAAGCTGGAGATGTTCCAGGACCAGGTCTTTGCTTTTACGCCAAAGGGTGACCTGATCGCTCTGCCGCGCGGCGCCACCGCCGTCGATTTCGCCTATGCCGTCCATTCCCAGATTGGCGATACCTGTGTCGGCGCCAAAATCAACGGCCGGCTCGTACCGCTGCGCACGACCCTCGGCAATGGCGACCAGGTCGAGATCATTACCTCCAAGGCACAGCATCCATCGCCGACCTGGGAGCGTTTTGTCGTCACCGGCAAAGCGCGGGCGCGCATCCGCCGCTTTATCCGGCTCCAGCAACGGGCGCAGTATCTCGATCTCGGCAAGGCGATCGTACAAAAGGCATTTCGCCAGGAAGGGCATGAGTTTTCCGAGCGTTCCCTCGAGCCGGTCTTGAAGACCTTCAACTGTCCGACGGTGGAAGACCTCTATGTCGCGGTCGGACAGGGGCTGGTCACCGGGCGGGCCGTCGTCAACGGCGTCTTTCCGCAGCAGCAAGACAAGGCCAAAGTCGTCTCGCTGGCGCGCGCGCGGCGCAAGGTTGGCCAAAACGACACCGCGGTTCCAATCCGCGGCTTGATCCCCGGCATGGCGATGCATTTCGCCGGCTGTTGCCATCCGCTGCCGGGCGACCGCATTGTCGGGATCGTCACCACCGGCAAGGGTGTCACGATCCATACGATCGATTGCGACACGCTCGAAAACTTTGCCGACACCCCGGAGCGATGGCTCGACGTCGCCTGGAGCAACGGCGAGGGGGAGACCATTCACGTTGGCCGGCTCAATGTCATGATCGCCAACGAGCCCGGCAATCTTGGCAGCCTGACGACCGTCATCGGCAAGCAGGGCGGCAACATCACCAATTTGAAAATCACCAACCGCTCCACGGATTTTTTCGAGATGATGCTCGATATCGAGGTCGCCGACGTGAAACACCTGACCACGATCATCGCCGCGCTGCGCGCCAATCCGGTCATCAATTCGGTCGAGCGGGCGCGTGGGTGACGCCGTCTGCGAGAATCCCTTCGAGGAAGGCCACGGTCGGGCGAGAGCGGTGCAATGATTCTCGGACTGGGCAGCGACTTGATTGATATCCGCCGTATCGCGCGCGTCATCGAACAGTATGGCGAGCGGTTTCTCGATCGCGTCTTCACCGAGGTCGAGCGGCGCAAGTGCGAAGGGCGCGCCAATCGCGCGGCCAGCTATGCACGACGTTTCGCGGCCAAGGAGGCATGCTCAAAGGCGCTCGGCACAGGATTTCGTCACGGTGTTTTTTGGCATGATCTCGGCGTCGTCAATCTGCCTTCGGGCCGGCCGACAATCGAGCTGACCGGCGGGGCGGCGCGCCGGCTCGAAGAGATGACGCCCGCGGGCATGACGGCGCGGCTCGATGTCAGTTTGACCGATGAGCCGCCGATGGCCCAAGCAATCGTAATTATTTCCGCCACGCCACGCTGACGCTGAGCCGCGGCAGGCCGATTGGCGACGGTCCGCTTGACTTCGGCCGGTACGCTTGGCTTGATCCCACGCCACCGGTCCCGGCAAGGCACGTCATGAAAAGCAATTCCGCACGCAAAGAGTATTCGAAAAAACGAGCCTCTGGTGGGATAGTCGACACCATAAAGACGATCGTCTATGCGGTATTGATCGCTTTGGTCGTTCGCACCGTCGCATATGAGCCATTCAACATACCGTCGGGATCGATGATCCCGACATTGTTGGTGGGTGATTATCTATTTGTCTCTAAATATTCATACGGCTATAGTCGCTATTCTCTTCCGCTCGGGTTGCCGCTGTTCTCCGGGCGGATCTTTTTTCATCAGCCGGAACGTGGCGATGTGGTCGTTTTCAAACTGCCAACGGATACCTCGGTCGACTATATCAAACGTGTAATCGGGCTCCCCGGTGATACCATACAAATGAAACAAGGCGAACTGTACATAAATGATAAGGAAGTTTCGCGCAAGCGCATCGACGATTACCTGTATCAAGAGGGTGATGGCTCGGTTATTCCAATGAAACAATATATTGAAACTTTACCCAATGGGCGGCAACATCGAATAATTAAGCTCGGTGACAGTGGTCCACTAGACAACACGCCGGAATACCAGGTGCCTCCGGGTGATTTTTTTATGATGGGGGACAACCGCGACAACTCGCAGGATAGCCGCGTACTGTCTGCGGTCGGCTATGTGCCGGCCGAGAACCTGATCGGTAAGGCACAATTCATCTTCTTTTCGACCGACGGCTCCGCACGGCTGTGGGAGTTCTGGAAATGGCCGTTCGCGATCCGCTACGACCGACTGTTCAGAGGGGTCAATTGACAGCGACGGGCGCCACTGCTCCGCAGGGTGATTGTGGATTTCCCCAGGTTGCACCGGCACTGGGTGATTTACTGCAGGTTATTGGCTACGATTTCATCTCCCCGGCGTTGCTGACCGAGGCGTTGACCCATCCGAGCGCCTCGGCCGTGGATCACGGCCGCAGTCGCCGCACCAAAAACCCCTTCCCTCCGCTCCCCGGCAAGCGGGGGAGGGGTAGGGTGGGGAGCAGTTACGAGCGCCTCGAATTTCTCGGTGATCGGGTCCTTGGCCTGGTGGTGGCCGAGCTGTTGTGGCGGCGTTTTGCCGACGAATCCGAGGGATCCTTGACCCGGCGACACACGCACCTCGTGCGGCGCGAGACCCTGGCGCGGGTCGCCGACACGATCGGATTGGGGCGGTACCTGGTGTTGTCGCGCGCCGAACGGGCGGCCAGTGCCGCGACCAACCCCGCGATTCTCGCCGACGCCTGCGAAGCGCTCATTGCCGCGATCTATCTCGATGGGGGATTTGAGGCGGCAGTTTCATTTGTGCGGCGTTTTTGGCAACCGTTGATCGAGGGGATGACCGGTCCGCCGCGCGACCCCAAAACCGCGTTGCAGGAATGGGCGCAAGCACGCGGTTTGGGATTGCCGCGCTATCAGCTCGTGGCAACGAGCGGTCCTGATCATGCGCCGCTGTTTACCGTCGCCGCAAGTGTCGCGGGTGGCGAGGCTGCGACCGCGACGGCCTCGGTCAAACGCGCCGCCGAGGCGGGTGCCGCGGAGGTCCTGCTCGAGCGGCTCGTCGGCCGGGGGTAAGCCGAGTGAGGCGGCGACGCTGCATTCGGTCGCCTCATCTAACGACGGCACCGGGTGTGGGGCTGGCAAAACCCCACTCCCACAAATTCGCCAATTCACCTGCGGAGGTTCCACGGATGACCCGAGCGTACCGCGGTGTAGCGACATGGCCTCTTGACCGCGTCGGGTCATTCGTGGTGGCCGGCGTGGCTTGTAGGTGATGCAGGAAATTGCGCGACCCGCTCGGCGTCGGCCACCAGGGTATCGGCACCCGGCACACCGCTCTTGTCGCTCGCCGCCCAGCGCGCCCGCACGCGGCCAGCACGATCGAGCAGCAGATCGGTCTCGCCGCCGTCAGCGGGTGCCAGAAAGAGCGCAAGGGTTCTGGCGACGTCACGTGACACCATCGCCAATGGAGCGGAGAGCGGCGTTTC
>JAFAHP010000711.1 GCA_019237175.1 Alphaproteobacteria bacterium | reverse complement strand
GGCAGCCAAGCGCGCCGGCGTTGCCTGTGACACGGTGCATGTCCAGCACGAACACGTGTACCAAGCGATCATCGATGCCGCCGCCTCAAAGGGATGCGACTTGATTGCGATGGCCTCGCATGGCCGCCGCGGCGTCTCAGCGGTCGTGCTCGGCAGCGAGACTGTCAAGGTGCTGACGCACTCGAAAATCCCTGTGCTTGTCTACCGTTAAAATCTGGCGACTATTCAACCAAGCTTCTTTCCGCGCCCCGCGCCGCTTCGGCGCTGCTTGTGAGATCGAGCAGCTCCTCGAATGCGCGCTCCTCGTGTTTACTGAGTACCAGATCGAGATGCTGCGCCACACGCTCGCCGTAGGCGCGCGATGCGCCGATCGCGAAAAACGTCAATTCGGGATCCCACGCCATCTTGTTGTCCCCAAGAGTTTGGGGAATATCGGCTGCAATCGACGGTCGGCGCGTTGATCCAGCGCAAACCTTTACAACGATCTCGCACCCGTCAACGAATTGGGGGCAGGGAGAAGCGGAAGATCGTGCCGCCTTCGGGATTGGCCTCGGCACTCAGTGCGCCGCCATGCGCCTCGACGATTGCGCGGCAGATCGACAATCCCACACCCATACCGTGCGGTTTGCTCGTGACAAAGGGCTGGAACAACCGCTCGGCAATCTCGGGCGCGATGCCGGGGCCGGTGTCGGCGACGCTGATCTCAACCGCACCCGCGCTGTCGTGCAGGGCGCTGACCCTCAGCGCGCGCCGTTCGCTGCGCTCCATCGCTTCGACCGCATTGCGCATCAAATTGACGATGACTTGCTGAAGCTGAATTCTGTCGGCCACCACCTGTGGCAGCTCCGGCGCGATTTCCAATCGCACGCTGACCCCGCTGTCCCGGACGCCGATCAGGGCAAGCGCGCTCGCGTCTTCGAGCAGCTGGCCGATCGACAAAGTTTGCCGCTCGCCATTGTCCTTGCGGACAAAATCGCGCAAGCCTCGAATGATTTCCGCGGCGCGCGCCACCTGGACCGCGACGTCCTCGAGGATATTGGCCGCCCGCTTGGCAGGATCACCAGCGGCGCGCGCCAGCAGGCGGCGGCCGAGCTCAAGGTAGTTGGTCGCCGCCGTCAGCGGTTGGTTGAGCTCGTGCGCCAGCGCCGAGGCCATCTGGCCCATCTCGGTCAAGCGTGAGACGTGCGACAGCTCGGCTTGCAATTCGTGCAGGCGCTGCAGCGTCTGCTGACGCTCGGTCAGATCGCGTACAAAACCGGTGAATAGGCGGCGCCCTTCCAAAATCGCCTCGCCCACCGAAAGCTCCAGCGGGAACACCGAGCCGTCCTTGCGCCGCCCGGTGACGACGCGGCCGAGACCGATGATCCGCCGCTCGCCGGTGGCCAGATAGTGGGCAATATAGCTATCGTGGTTCTCGCGATAGGGCGACGGCATCAGCAGGCTGACATTGTGACCGAGAACCTCTTCGGCAGCGTAGCCGAACATACGCTCGGCGGCGGCGCTGAACGATTGGACGATGCCCCGATCGTCGATCACCACCATGCCGTCGGGAATCGTTTCGGAGACCGAGCGCAGTAGCGCGGTAGTACGGGTCACATCAGTGATGTCGCGCGCGATCTTCGAGGCGCCGATGATATGCCCTTGCTCGTCGCGGATCGGCGAGACCGTCAGCGCCACGAGAATGATGCGGCCATCCTTTCGTCGCCGCTCGGTCACGTAATGCGCGATGCGTTCGCCCCGCCGGATCGCTTCGAGAATCCGCGGCATCTCGTCGACAGCGCCGGGGGCGGCCAGGACCGAGATCGGACGCCCAATCATCTCGGCTTCGCTATAGCCAAAAATCAGCTCGGCGGCACGGTTCCAGCTGGTGACGATACCGTCGAGCGTCTTGCCGACGATCGCATCCTCTGAGGACTCGACAATCGCCGCCAGAAAGTTCGCCGGCAATTTCCCGAAATCGGCCGCCTCTGTCACGGTCATCCCCCGATATATCGCGTGGCCCGGACCGCGATCGCGAAGAGCGATTTGCTGTTATTCAAACCTTCCTGCCTACAACCAGACGCCGATTGTG
>JAFAHP010000684.1 GCA_019237175.1 Alphaproteobacteria bacterium | reverse complement strand
GGGCACGTGATTGGAAGTCTCGACACCCACGATCTCGTCGCGCGCAATCTGTGCGCGGGTGTGGGTGGCTTGGTCGCCTCGGTCGATTACCGGATGGGGCCGGAGCACCGCTTCCCGGCCGCGGTCGATGATTCGTTTGCCGCCCTCCTATGGTTGCGCGACCACGCCGCGAGCCTCGGCGCCGATCCCGCTCGGCTCGGCGTGCACGGCGACAGCGCCGGCGCCAATCTCGCGGCCGTCGTGGCATTGATGGCGCGCGCGGCCGGCGGTCCGCAATTGCGGCTGCAGTCGCTGGTGTACCCCGTCGCCGACTACACGCTGTCGGGCGCCAGCTACGAGAAATACGCGCAAGGGTATGGTGTGCTGACGCGCGCCGCGATGGTGTGGTTCCGCGACCACTATCTCCGCTCGCCGCCGGACGCCGAGGACTGGCGCGCCTCGCCGTTACGTGCGCCGAACTTCGAGGGCGTCGCCCCAGCGATCGTCGTCACCGCCGAGTGCGACGTGTTGCATGACGATGGGGAAAGCTATGCCGATGCGTTGCGGCGCGCCGGCGTGCCCGTAGAGTACCGGGAATATCCCGGCATGATCCACGGCTTCTTCGGCATGGTTCCGATCGTCGATGATGCAATGAATGCGCAGCGTCAGGTATGGGTGGCGTTCAAACGCGCCTTCGCATGAAGGCTCCTCGAATCTCACGCGGCGACAATATCGGTCAGCGAAAAATCGCCACCCTTGAACAGCAGAGGCTCCCCGGTCGCCTTGGCGAGCGCATACGCAAAACAATCGCCGATATCGAGGCGCGCGGGGTGCCTGCCTCTCCCAAAGCGGCGAAAGGCCTCGACTGCCAGAACTGCCTGATCGCCGTTCGCGGGAATGCTTTCAATGGCGGCGCTGCGGACAAACTGGGCTAGATCGGAAAGCCCCGCCTCACCCTTTCGCCCCAAAATGACAAACGACGTCTCCACGAAGCTGACGACCGATATCAGCCTGACGGCCGCCGCATCGATCAAACCGATAAAACGAGCGCGCTCCGGTTCGTCCAATAGGCACGCGATAATTGCGGAGCTGTCGATCACCATCACCACATACCGTTTTCGTCATAGCCGATGATCTCATCCGGCGATCGGGTGTCCAAATCGGGCAATGCGGCGCAATGTCTGGCGATCTTATCGAGCTCCTCGGCGAGTGCGGCGCGCGGCCGGCCGCGGCGCAACCGCTCGCGTTCGAGCCGCTCGGCCAAAGACTTGCGAACCGCTTCGGTGAGGCTTTCGCCGGTCAGCTTTGCGACCTCGCGCGCCAGCCGGTCCGTCTCCGGGTCTTTCAAGCTCAGTGCCATGTCCGATGCCTAGTTCTATAAAACCGTTCAAATTCTATATAGAGATAAACTCTCTTGTCGAGACCGACAGCGTGGTCATCGTGTTGCGCAGGTTCTAGCCTGCCGGACAGACGGGAAGCGATCGGCATCTCCCCAGCACTCTCGCCGGCGCTCCGCTCGGATTGGGTTTGCCATGGGTGGTGTTGACGGGATCGAGGCAACAGCGAAGACCTGTGTGATTGATTAGAAAGGACCGCCGGGTCGGGCCGGAGCGGAATGGATTACGGCAAGCTCCAATATCTTCCGTTCGGACCGCAACACCTGTCGCTGCTTGCGATCATCTGGTTTGTTGTTGTCGCGTGGGTGTGGATGCGGGCGTTTCGCATCGCCTCGATGCGGATCGGCCTTGGTTCGGCGGCGGCAGGGTTCCTGCTTTTGGCCTCTTTAGGCGGCAGTTATTTGAACATCCCCGTTGCGCAACTACCCGAACGGCAGATTGTTTCGGGACAAATCATCACGTTTTTGGGCATGGAATATATCGTCCCAACGATGCGGGATTGGCCGGGAACGATCATCGCCGTCAACGTCGGCGGGGCGATCATTCCGGGACTGCTGTCATTTTATCTGCTTCTTCGCAATCGTTTGTGGTTGCGTGCGCCGATTGCGATCGCGATTGTTGCCGGCGTGTGCCATTGGCTGGCCCGCCCCATTCCCGGTCTCGGCATCGCGCTTCCGCTGTTTGTGCCGCCGTTATCGGCGGCGGCGGCGGCATTGATTTTGTCATGGCGCGAGGCGCCGGCCCTTGCGTATATCGCCGGTTCGATCGGCTGCCTGATCGGCGCCGACCTGCTCAATCTGCAGAAGGTGGAGGGGCTTGGCGCTCCGGTCGCCTCGATTGGCGGCGCCGGAACCTTTGACGGGATCTTTCTGACAGGCGTCGTGGCCGTCCTTCTCGCCAGCATCTTTAGCCCCAGCGGCGGGCTGACCATAGGTTCGAGGCTCGCGTCACGGTGAGCGCTGTTGTCAATGCCGCCGTCAGGCTGCGCCGGCGACGATCCCGGACGCCCGCCGTCGCCCGGAGCCGCCGGCACTGCGTTCAAACCGACAGGATTTGCGGATTTGCCCGATTTTGTTCCCCGATGTGGCGGTCGCTGCAGTTACGCCAATGAGCCCATCTCGCAGCCAATTCCGCCACATCTGCGAAGCTCGACTTATGTTGGAATATTGAACTGTTGCCCGGCTGCGATCACGCTTGGATCAGGACCAATCACGGTGATATTGGCGTTATAAATCGTTCTCCAAAAGGGTTCCGCATCACTACCGTAAACCTGAAGAGCAATAGACGATAATGCGTCGCCCTGCCTTACTGTATAGGGTCGCGACCTTTGCAGCGTCCCAACGGTGATGTGTGGCCAACTAAGCCCATTGAAGTTTAACAGGACGGTCTGAGTATATTGCAGCTGATGGAGCTCCGGACCGCCCGCCAGCCCGTCCACGGTCTCGATCCAAAAGGTTGCGGTCACCAGTGCAGCCTGCGCGTTTGGTCCTGTATTTGGTCCTGCAACGGGGCTGCCTTGGAGGAATGCCGTATTGGCAACGCCACCGCCGACGACCGGGGCCGTCGCGCTCGATGAAACTTCGAGCACCGTCGTATGCTTGACGTTCTTTCCCGACAACGCCGAGACCAGAACCGAATTCGGGTTGTCCACCATCGCCTGGCTGATGCCGGCGATGTCCGCGGGAGGCGATCTGAAATTGGTCTGCTTGGAGAGATCGGGTTCCGGAAACTGTATCTTCTGCGCAGGGTTTCCGATTACGAACGGGATGATGTCATTATTGGTGATGACGGGAGGCCCGGATATCGGGGTGGCGATACCCTGCGCAAGCACCGCTGTGCCATGCGGGATGGAGGCCATTCGAACGACAGTGGGGCGCTCGGCGGGATTTTCGGTTTGTGGTACGGTCGCCCAAATACCAGGTTCGACGTGAAGTCCGGCGTGGTTGTTGCCATCCTTGATTTGCTGAAGATACGTCAAACCGAACATGCTGATGTCGGCTTGAAGCAGTCCCCGGTTTGGTATTGGACCCGGTATTTCCTCGAATTCCAAAACCTCATCGGTGAGATTCAATTCGAGGAACCGGTCCTGCCCTGGCGTGCTGTTTGGCCTCCAGATGACGTTAAAGCCCTTTCCAATCCACATGCCGCGCGCCCGTGAACCAGACGGCGAGTCCGGCGGCGGCGGTTCGGCCAATTCTTGAAGTGGCCCGAGCGGGCTCGGCCCCGCTGACAGAGAAAACCGAAGTGGTCGGTCGATGGCGGGAAGTGGTCTAAACGAAAAGTCAGGCTTCAGTTCCATCGCTGTCTCCATTTCGAGGGGATCGGCGCCCGCTATCACGACGACCGGCCGCCCTGCATGACGCTGGCAGACCGGTTGGCGAACGACAGTATGGACGCGTGGATCAGGCCGCGAAACGTGCACATAGAGGGTACACTCGGTGGCTGCCTGGCGTAAGCGACCGGTCACGCGCGTCGGCAAATTCCCGGTTCGAGCTTCCGGTATCTGACGAGCCGGGAACGTTTGCGACGATCATCTTTCCCGGTGGAGCTTGCGGGCGCAAAGATCTGCAGGGACGCGGGCTTCCACGGACGCCGGCGGCTCCGGTTCGGCGAGGATTGCCTTCAGCGGTTCAACTCTGGGAGCGAGGATTTAGTGTTGTTCGTCCAGCGCGTACCCGCAAGCGCCTGGTAATGGCACACGCCTCGTCATCGGTGAGGGCGAGCTTCATGCTCGACCGCGCAGGGATTTCTCAGATAGCTTTGCAGCATGAGGTACGATGCGCGTCCAGCCGAGGATTATCAAAATGAAAGCTTGCTTTTCTAAGTATCTGGCCGAAAATGAGCGCAAGATCGCTAATCACTTGTCGTCACCCCCGCGACAGCGGGGGTCCAGGGCCGGCGCGCCGATCTCGGTCCCCCTGGGTTCCCGCTTTCGCGGGAATGACGGGTGGTATGTGGACGTCGATGGAAATTTCCGGTCAGGCTCTAAGGTAGTGGCGGCACTGGCGTTCGCCGCTGTGTTAGCGCTTGGTCAATACTCAATCTCTTTGGCGCAGCCAAAATCGGGACCGACGGGGGTGCTCAATGACCAGAAGACGGAACTTACCCTGCAATTTCCGAGCGCCCCTTCTACCAAGATCGCTTTGAATGCGTCGGACGTCGAGGGGATGATCGGAATGCTGGCGCAGTTGCGGGCTCGTATGAACCCCCCGCGTCCGATGGTGAACCCCTCACCCGGCGTCACTGTCATAAATGTCGCCACCGCCGGGCGATGGTGGACGCAGCCCAACGGCGCCGGCATCGATCTCGACGTGCTCCATCCCGGCTATGGCTGGGTCGGCATTCAGATGGATCGAGATTCCACCGAGTTGCTGATCCGCACATTATCCCGCTCGCTGCATCCGGTCGCCGCGAAAGCAAAGCACATCCCCCGAAAGGGTTAGGTACGGAATTATCGTCTGACCAACGGGACCTTTCGACCTGGCGTCTGCAGCAACCAATTTCATCGTCGTTGGTGCCTGAACCTTGATCGCCTGTTTTTGCGTGACGGCAATTCCGCACCCGTAAGGACGCATTACGGACAGCCCGGAAGCCGGCTTATTTGGAAAATCCGGCCGGGTGGAAGAATGCGCGTTGATTTATTTCGGAAACGCAAAGCCGGCAACCGTGGTGCACAATCGCCGCAGAGCAAATCCCCTCTCGGAGGGCCTTGTGCCCCTCGAGGACGAGTATGTGGCGATTTCGGCGAACGAGGAAGAATATCCGCTAGAACCGCACGGAACGCTTCCAAGTGCCCAAAACAACCGCGGTATTTGCTCGGGCGAGCCACGACGGCGCGGATTGGTCATCGCTTCCAGAACCCTTGCGATGGGATGCGGAACGCCCG
>JAFAHP010000606.1 GCA_019237175.1 Alphaproteobacteria bacterium | reverse complement strand
GCGCGTCTGGGGGTGTGGAATGCGGGCGTGGCCCGTTCTGGTGTCAACGACGTTAAGCTTGCTCGTGGGGACGGTCGCGCCCGGCTGCGCCCAACCGTTTCAGGCGTCCACGACAAACCTCACAAACGCTTTCAATCCGAGCGGCTTTGGGCTGACGCTGACGACTGTCCCTGCGGGGAAGCTGCTCGTCATTGAATTTGTGTCGGCAGCTTGCAGTCCAACGGGCGCTGGCGGCGTGTCTCCAAACCCGCTTCGGGTCACCACCCAAGTGGATCATTGGATCGCTCTGACACCGGGGAATCCGATCGGACAGGCCGTGGCTACCCACCTGACCCGGATATTCGCCGTGCCGGGAAGCAAGGTGAACCTGACGTTGTTTCCGACGACCAATTCGGCGACGGTGATATGCAATGTGGCGGTATCCGGGACATTGACGCCGAAAAAATGATCACCGCCGAGGATGTGCTAAATCCGCCGATGATCGCCTCTATCCTTTGACCCTTGGCGCGCGGGTGCGGAGCGGCCGATAATGCGGGTTCAGGCCAGAAGGGAGGTGCCAATGGTCGCGATCAAATCGGTGGCCCATTTCAGCATTCCGGTCAGCGACGTCGCCAAAAGCACGCGCTTTTACACTGAAATCGTCGGCTGCCGGCATCTACAGACGGTGCGCGATGGGCAGATGGCGTTTCTCGACGCCGCCGGGACGTGCCTGATCCTCGTCAAACGCGAACCGCCGATCAATCCGGTGCAGGACAACCACGGCGGCGTCCATCACTCGTTCGAAGTGGCACACGAGGACTACTCCGTAGTGCTCGACCATCTGCGCGCGCATGGGGTCGAGATTACGTTCGAGGAGGATCGGCAGGGCGGCGTATTGAACGGCCCGCGCGCCTATTTCCACGATCCCGACGGTACGGTGCTCGAATTTATCGATCTGACGAGCTACATGGGGCGGCCGGGGTGAAGGCGCCTGGCACGCCCGTGGCGCACCTCATATCGTCGTTCCCGCACAAGAGGCTGTAATCAAATCGGGATACCACCCGATCCGTCGTCCCCGCGAAAGCGTTTCGTCCCAAATGATTGGCGTGACAGTAGGCGATTGTGGCAAGCTGTGCGCTTGTTACGCGAGCGGCTGATGCCGGTCGAGGCGCAGGTCGTCCCGGTAGTCCATAGGAGGGACCCGCGCGACCGCGACGCGACCATCGCGAGTCTGGCGGCGCGGCCCGCGGGAGGGGGCGCCACTGATCCGTTGATGCAGCATCGAGAGGTGATACGGGTCGACAATGTTCTCGTAGTGCTGCAGCCAGTTGCAGTCCTTGACCATCCCGACCGCGTAGTCACCCCACAGCCGCATCCCGCGCAGCACGACGTCTGCGACCGGGTCCCGGTCGATGATGTCGAAGCGCGGGAGCAATGGCTCGCTGCCGGGTGGGCCCATTTAGACAAAAACGAGCCCGCCGTATTCCATCACCGGGTAGGCGGGCTGCCACACGTCCAAGCGCGTGCGGAACTCCTCCGTCTCGCACGGCATGTCGATGCATTGGCCCTGCGTATCGTAGAGCCAGCCGTGATAGCAGCAACGCAGCCCCCCCTCCTCGATGCGGCCCCATTCGAGAGAGGTGCCGCGATGCGCACAATGCGGGTCGAGGGCACCGACCCGGCCTTTCTTGTCGCGGAACACGACGATCTCCTCGCACAGGAGCTTTTCCTTCCGCGGAAGGTCGCGCAATTCGTCCGATGTGCAGACCGGTTGCCAGTAGCGCCGCATCAGCTCGCCCATCGGGCTGCCCGGCTCGACGCAGGTCAGCTCGTAATCGGGCGCGGGGGTCTGCCATCCGTAGGCCGATTTCATCACGTGCCTCCATTCTCGCCGAGCCGGTGGTTTCGCGATCAACGCACTGAGCGAGCAACGTTAATCGCCGGGCCCGATCTCTTCAATTGGGACATTAGATCCCCACCGGCGTTGGCGAGCCAGGGAATGACTCTCAACCCCTGTCATCGCGAGGCGCTGTCAGGCGCCGTGGCGATCTGCCGGCGAGTCTCGGACGTCGAGATTGCTTCGCTGCGCTCGCAATGACCTTGGAATGGGCGAATGCCGTCTCGCGGCCCTGTTACTTTTAGGCAGGGTTAGCCCGAGTGCCGGCACCGGCATCGGTTTCATCCCACGCACGCCCCGGGTTTCGGGATGGTGCCGCAAACGATATCCTGCATCAGCAACAGCGATCGAGGATCGTGGCCATGAGATCGTTTCCGCTGGTTTCGGCAACGGGCATGCTGGGCTCGGGGTTTCGCGCGGATTCGCTCGACAAAGCGATTGCGCTCGGCGCCCGAATGATCGGCTGCGATGCCGGCAGCACCGATCCCGGCCCCGGTCCGCTCGCGACGGGGATCTGCATGTTCTCCGCGGCGGCGGTCAAGCGCGACACCGAGATTATGATGCCCCGCGCCGTCACGGCCGGTATCCCGCTGATCATCGGCTCCGCCGGCACGTCCGGATCGGATGCCGGGCTCGCCTGGATGATCGACATCGTGCGCGAGATCGCCCGCGAGCAGAACCTCCACTTCCAGCTCGCCGTCATTCATGCGGAATTGTCGCGGGAGGTGGTCCGCCGGCACCTGCACGACGGCCGTGCCCGCGCCTTGCCGCCCTCGGCATCCCTCACCGATGCCGATATAGAGGCCGCGACCCACATCGTCGGGATGATGGGGGTCGAACCGATCCAACAGGCGCTGACCTCGGGTGCGCAAATCATCGTTGCCGGCCGCAGCAGCGACACTTCAATCTTTGCGGCGCTGCCGCTGCTCGAGGGCTACGCGCCGGCCGTCGTCTGGCACATGGCCAAGATCCTCGAATGTGGTGCTGCCGCGGTCGCCGTTCGGACGGCACCCGACTGCATGATGGCGGTGTTGCACGAGGACAGTTTCGATGTCTTTCCGCTGCGCGAGGATTATCGCTGCACACCGCAAAGCGTTGCCTCGCACACGCTCTACGAAAATGCCGACCCGTTCGAGCTGAAGGAGCCTTCCGGCACGTTGCGGACCGCCAATGCCCGCTACGAGGCGATCTCCGATCGGGCGGTGCGCGTTTCGGGGTCCGAATTCGGGCACGACCCCGAATATTCCATCAAATTGGAAGGGGTGCGCCATGCCGGCTATTCGACGATCCTGATGGGCGGGGTGCGCGACCCCTATATCCTCGCGCAGCTCGACAGCTGGCTCGCACAGCTCGACGACAATATCAGGACGCGCATCAGCAATACGGTCGGCGAGCGGCCCTATGAGATCGTCACCCGGGTGTACGGCCGTGACGGCGTGATGGGGGCGCTGGAGCCGCAACACAAAGTCGGCGGCCATGAGGTCTTTATTCTGTGGGACGTAATCAGCCAATCGCAGGAGCTGTCGCGCACGATCGCGACGAGTCTGTCTCACCTCGCCGTGCACAATCCGATCCCGAAATGGCACGGGCTGATCTCGGGCGTTGCCTT
>JAFAHP010000549.1 GCA_019237175.1 Alphaproteobacteria bacterium | reverse complement strand
CAGACAACGTTGCGTCGCGCCGAGCTCAGCAATGCCAAGCTCACCGCGAGCGGGCTGGTGCGCGCCGATCTCAAGGGCGCCGACCTGACGGGCGCCGATCTGCACGGGGCCGATCTGATGCATGCCGACTTGACGGGCGCCGATCTGTCCAGGGCCGATCTCAGCGGAGCTCGGCTACTGCTGGCAAAGCTGACCGATGCCAAGCTCAACGGCGCCAAACTTGCAGGAACCATCATGCCTGACGGCACGACGCATGAATAACTGCGTCCGCGGCTGACAAAAGGGCGTGAACGAATGGATCCGTCCTTCCCGCTTTCGAGGCTGTAATTTATTTCCGTACCCGGGCGCTCTTGCGCTTTGCTCGAGGACAACGACCGGATTCCCCTGTTCGACGCGGAAAAACAGCAAAAAACGCCTGTTCAGGCCCGTCGCAGGCGGAATCCGGCCTTGCAAGTGGTTGATTCCGCTTGGATAAGACGTGAATTCCGCTACGGCGCCGAACAGCGGAAATTTGGCAGCCGATCAGGGGAATTAAACGACCTAACAGACGAATTGCAGCGGAATTTGTTTGTTCGCAGGATTTCCCCTGACAGCCTCCTTCGCGGGGGCGATGATACCCCATCAGTTCGATCGTCATTCGATGGGGATGTCGGCTCGCAACAGATGGAGTCGGGTCGAGCTCTCGAACTCGCCGACGGTCAGCTTGCCGCCGCCGCTGAACTCGGCTTGGCCCGGCAGCCGCAGAAACCGCGTTTCGAGCATCGCCCGCAGATTGTCCTTGGTGAGCTTGGTGCAGCGCTGATTGATGTAGAGAGTGCCAACCGGCGTCTCACCCGGCGCGGGAGGTGTGTCGGTGCAGGTCCAACCCTCGCTGCCGTATCGTGCCTTGAAGAAGTTGCTCAAAGTATAGGCCTGCTTGCGCTCCGGCGGACTGGCCTGCGGGTCGGTCACGATGCGCAATCCTGCCAGCGTGCCGCTGGCGTCAAACAGTCCCGATACGATGACTGGAAAGTCCAACACCTTTGTCCCGCCGTATTGGGCGAGCAAGGTTCGGGCGCGGTGCGCCTTGGCCCAATATTCGATCTCGTCGTCGTAGCGGAAGTAGACCTCACGCAGCCCGTTCGGCTCGGGCCGGCATTTGCCGTAATCGGACCAGCCGGACAGCGGCTGCTGCGGCGGACCGCCATTGCTGCCGCAGGCATAGTCGATAAAGTCGTTGTTCGGGAGCTGGGAAGCCGGTGTGCCGAGCTTCAGACTCCACACGTCGGCCCGCCGCGGCGCCTCCTCGGCGCGGCTCGTTGCCACGCCGAGGAGCACCAGCGCCACAAAGGCGACAATGGGGCGCAAGTCCGCTCAGTCAACCGCGAAGACAAAGAGCGACGAGCCGCCCTCCATGTTTTCGAGCTCCGGCGCCGCCTTGAGGAGTCCAACATTCCACGGATTGCCGCCGCCGACATGCACCGCGACGTATTGCTTGCCATTGACGGTGTAGGTAACCGGCGGCGCGGTGATCGCTGTGCCGGCGTTGAAGCTCCAGAGCGGCTTCAGGTTTTGGTCGTCAAAGGCGGTGAAGGTGCCGTCGATGGTCCCGGTAAACACCAGACCACCCGCGGTCGCCAGAACCCCGGCATAGTTCGGATAGTCGAGCTCGGTCGTCGCCTTGACCTTGCCGGTCGTCATGTCGACGGCTGCAATCACGCCGCCGAGTCGCTTGGCGCGGGTTGGAATCCCACCGTTCCAGAACGGACCGCCCATCCGCGTTTCGTCGACCGATAGCGGCGTGCATCCGTCGATGCCGGCACCGTAGGCCAGATGATTTGACGCGTTCCACGCGGTCGGGAAGAAGTTCACGCCGCCTTGGATATCAGGGCAGACATCAACCTGGCCGCTCTTGCGGTCGCTGACCACCGCATATTGTTGCATCTTCTTGGCCGGATCGTATTCGACGGGCTTGCCGGTCTTCGGATCGATGCCCTTGGTCCAGTTCAAATTTTTGACGTACTGCGCAGCATTGATAAATGAGCCATTGGTGCGGTCGAGCGTATAGAAGAAGCCGTTGCGCGCGAAATGGCCGAGCACCTTGCGCGGCTCGCCATTGACCGTGACGTCATAGATCATCTGCGAGCCGACCTCGTCATAATCGTATTTGTCGTTCGGCGTGTATTGGAAATACCAGACGATCTTGCCGGTATCGGCGTCGATGGCCAATG
>JAFAHP010000437.1 GCA_019237175.1 Alphaproteobacteria bacterium | reverse complement strand
TGCCGGTTTTCTGGTCGACGGCGATGCCACGCCCGTCCACCGTGC
Organism: Alphaproteobacteria bacterium; assembly: GCA_019237175.1. GTDB lineage: Bacteria > Pseudomonadota > Alphaproteobacteria > ATCC43930 > CGMCC-115725 > AP-15. Next base: position 2,269 of record JAFAHP010000437.1, on the reverse strand, counting down.
CGATGAAGATCTTGTTCCGACCAACCGTGACACCGCGGCTATACGGGGATAACAACACTTTCTTGGTGAGAGGGTCGAGCTTTGGCTCGAACCGCCATATTTCTTTCCCGGTTTTTCCGTCGAGCGCCGCGATCCGATTGCCGGCAGTGACCGAGTAGACAACGCCGTCGATGACGATTGGTGTTTCTTGTATGCCGTGTGTAATATCGCCGCCCTGATGGATCCAGGCGACCTTGAGCTTGCCGACATTCGACTTGTCGATCTGATCGAGCGGACTGTAGCGCCACCCGTTATAGGTGCGGTGATATTGCGGCCAGTTGTTCGGGTCCTCGGTGCCTGGGGCAAGACCCTGCGCCGCCGCCGGTTCGGCGGCGAACAAAAGAGCCAACCCGATCAGTCCCGCGCTGCCGAAGTCGACAGCCGATGTCCGACGCCCCATCGCTCCTTCCCTCCCTATTACGAGCTTATCTTGGGTTGCGGTAGAGTTTAACCAACCGGCATAGCCGCGAAAAGCGGCTTGGGGTATCGGGCCGAAACCGCCTAATGCGCCATCAGAATCGGCACCGCGGCGCCTTGGAGCACATGCCGGGTAAAGCCGCCGAAGATCCATTCGCGCAGGCGGCTGTGGCCGTAGCCACCCATCACCAGCAGCGCCGCGTGCTCGGCGGCGGCCGAAAGCAGGGTTTCCGGGGCGCTATGCGCTTCCGCCCGCAGGTGACGAACCGATACCGGAATGCCACGCCAGCGCAGACCGGCGATCAGACGGTCCGCCTCTTCTTCGAGAGCACGCCGATCCTCGGCGACAGTCAGCACGACAATTTGCTTGGCCATTGACAGGAAGGGCGAGGCTGCGGTGAGCGCCCGGGCGGCTTGTGGCGTTGCCTTCCAGGCGATCGCGACGGTTTCGGGCAAAGCGGTCAGTGGGACCGCGGGCGGTATCAGGAGCGGCCGGCCGCTGTCGATCAGCGCCCCCTCGATCGTGTCCAACGAAACACCCTCGTCCTCACCCGGGCGCCCGATGACCAGGAGGTCGGCGGCGCGCCCATATTCCGCCACCCAGTAGGGCTCGGCGCCGATCTCCCGGAGCCACTGCGCCGATGGACCCTGTGGAGCGGGCGGGGCATCCCGAAGCGCCAACCCCTCACGCTCGCAAAAGCCCTGGAACAACCGTTTCGCCTTTTCCTCACGTTGGCTTGCTTCCTCTTCCAGCCGATCGATCAGACCTCCGACCATCGTGGCGCCGCCACCGTCCGAGGCCATCGCGACCGCCGTCGCTGCTGCATCGGGGCGCACATGCAGAAAATCGAGATGAGCGGCGAATGCGCGGGCGATGGCCAGAGCCGAGCCGAATACGACGTTGTCTCTGTCGCTGCCGGTTGCCGGAACGAGTATGGTCTTGATCATCGGGTCACTCGTGGTTGGTCGGAGTTAGTTGTCGCCAGCACATTTAAAGCACGGGCAATCCGCTTTGATCGAGATCAACGACGCACCCCTCGGGGAGAGTGCCAGGAACCAACGCCATGGCTAGATTCCAAACCCTCGACGACATCGATGTTCGCGGCAAGCGGGTGCTGTTGCGCGCCGATCTGAATGTTCCGGTCAAGGACGGTGTCGTCACCGATGCCACCCGGATCGAGCGACTCGCCCCGACGATCGAGGCGCTGATCGAGAAGGGCGCGCAGGTGATCGTGATGTCTCACTTCGGGCGTCCGCAGGGGCGTTCGGACCCGGCCTTTTCCCTGCGGCCGCTGGTTGGGCCCCTGAGCAAGGCGATCGGTGGTCGAGAGCTCGCCTTCGCCTCAGATTGCATCGGCGACGAGGCGAAACGGGTCGTCACGGCGCTCCGACCCGGACAGGTCGCACTTCTGGAAAATCTCCGTTTCCACGAGGGCGAGGAAGCCAATTCGCCCGATTTTGCACGGGCCCTCGCCGAGCTCGGCGACGTCTATGTCGACGATGCGTTCTCGGCCGCGCATCGCGCGCACGCCTCGATCGCGGAATTGCCGCATTTGCTGCCGGCCGCCGCCGGCAAGCTGATGGAGGCCGAGCTCGGCGCCCTGAGCGCCGCTCTCGAAAGCCCGGCGCGGCCGGTTCTGGCTCTGGTCGGTGGCGCCAAGGTGTCGACCAAGCTCGACCTCCTGCGTTTCGTAATTGGCAAGGTGGATGTCTTGGCGATCGGCGGGGCGATGGCGAACACCCTGTTGTTCGCCGAGGGAACGGAGGTCGGCCGCTCGCTGTGCGAGCGCGACATGGCAAATAACGCGCGCCG
>JAFAHP010000398.1 GCA_019237175.1 Alphaproteobacteria bacterium | reverse complement strand
GTCGGCGGTTCGGTCACCTCGGGCGGTGCCGGTGCCTCTTCAGGCGGTAAAACCTCGGGTTGCTCAGGCGCCGCGGGCGGCGTGCCCTCGGGCAAAATGATCCGAGCGTCATTTTGTGCCAACAAAAGCTGTGCTCGGCAATCCGGACAAACTTGCGCCTTGGCCGTGAGCGCCAACGCGAAAAGACTAATAAACACAATTAAGTTTTTCATAAGGCAAAAAAGGCCGACCCCGACGCTTTCGCCCCAAGGTCGGCCGTGCTACTAGCTCCCCAAAATGTTAGTGTCCTTTGCGCCCGAGCGGTTGAATCTCCGGATGTTCAACGACACTGCACTCTTCCTCGGGCAACGGCCATCCGATCATTGGCGGCAATCCCTGGTCAGGTTTGCCGGGGATACAGAACGGTGGTTTTTCAATCGGATGACCGGGCCGCGCGGGCCGGCCTGGACGCTCTGGTCGCCCGCCCTCGGGCTTGTGGATCGGATGCTCAATCGTCGGCGGCAACGGTTGCGCGGGCTCGCCTGGATCTTCTGGCAACGGCCAACCGACCATCGGCGGCAATCCCTGGTCGGGCGAACCAGGAAAAAAGACTGGCGGTCGTGGTCGATGACCAGGCGGAATCTCGATCGGATGCTCGGGCGAACCGCCCAAAGCGGCCTTGATTTCGTCAATCTTAGCTTTGAGTTTCGGCCCGAGCTCGGCTTTGATAGCTTCGAGTTTCGAAATCACTTCTTCTTTGCTAGGAAGATCCGGCCGGATCACATCGGCATCGCCGACAATCACGATTTTTGTTGTAGACATGTTTATTTTTGGTTTGGGTTTGGGACATTGGAAAGTTTGTTCAACATCTCCTCAAGCCGCTTCTGGCGCTCGATCGAGGGCGGCAATTGGCTATAGAGTTCGTGAATTTCTTTGGCGCTCTCGGCCTGAAGCTTTTCGATTTTGACCTCGTGCGCGTTGATGGAGGCCTCTTGGTGCACGTTGACGCCTTGCAACGCTAGAATCGCCGCACCTAAGACGGTTGCTAATAGTTTGGTCCAATCCATTTTTTTGCCTTTAAATCGAACAGCAAATCAGCGCCGGCCGCGTCGCCAATCGGCCAAATAATACTGAAAACTTGAATCGTCATCGCAATAGCCGCGTGAAAAAAGACGAGCCCGATCGGTTGAACAAGTATGGCGCCGGTCGCGTAATTGCTGCCCTCAACTTGCGCAACTGCGAAAACTTTCGTCGTGGCGGGCCAAAATTGCGGCGCCAACGTTCCCATTTGCGCGGTGCCATTTGCCGGCACCGAGCCTTGAATCTGCCCGTCCATTTGCACAGCGGTTCCGTTTAAGATCAGCCGCGAACGCAACGTGTTATTTATCCAGCCCATATCAGCCGGGAAAGGCACCCACGCGCCGACATCCGACGGAGGCCCGACCTCGCCTTGCGGGCCTTGCGGCCCCTGCTCGCCTTGCTCGCCTTTTTCACCTTGGATCCCTTGCGGCCCTGCCGGCCCGGTCGCGCCGGTCGCGCCGGCCGCCAAGACGTATGAGCCAGCCGGCGCAATCGTGCCGCTCGGCGCATTCTCAGGGTAGCGCAAATCCAAAACAACCAGTTGCGTGTTGACGCCGCCTACGGTCGCGATTTCATAAAAGCCTAGCTCGCCGATCGTGATCACCTGACCGGTTCTGAATATTGTCGGCGCCGTCAGATAGATGACCCCATAGCGAATCTCCGGCGCCGGCACCACAAAACCCGTAGACAGAAGGTTATAAGAAGCTTGCCCCTCATCGCCTTTCTCTCCTTTCTCGCCTTGGTCGCCTTTCTCGCCCTGCTCGCCTTTTGGCCCGACCGGCCCCTCGACGGTTGAATCCTCTCCTTTCTCGCCTTTGTCGCCTTGCGGGCCGGGCGGGCCGGGCACAATCGATTGCGGCCCCATCGGCCCGGCGCTCGCGACCAGTCTTCCGACCGGCGCCACGGTGCCCGGTTCGGCGTTGCCAGGATAGCCCGTGTTGCGCAATTGGAGCCGGTTCAACGCTGGATACATCGCGATCACATCGAGCCATCCCAGGCCGTCTAAATGCAGAATCATGCCTTGCGCAAAAGCGTCGTAATTCTCGACCAGGCAAAAATCGTTAAACCCGATCGAGGGCATCCGAAAGACCTCCATCAACCGCGAATAGCCGGTAAGACCAGCCGGCCCTTGCGGCCCTTGCTCGCCGGGCACCCCTTGAATTCCGGCCCGCCCGCGCTCGCCCTGGTCGCCACGTTCGCCTTGAATACCGGGCGGGCCTGGAGGCCCTTCGACCTCAGAAGCGGCGCCTGGCGGGCCGGGCGCGCCGGACGGGCCTTCAATGCCAGGC
>JAFAHP010000251.1 GCA_019237175.1 Alphaproteobacteria bacterium | reverse complement strand
CCAAAGCATCTTTCGACCAGGTTGCCCCCCTCACCCTCGGCGGGCTTGACCCAGGGATCCGGATAAGGCTCGGCGGTGCCTCGCCAACCCTTCTCAATCCTCTCCCCCCAATTGAGGGGAGAGGGGAGGGTGAGGAGGGATCTGCAGCGATGCCACTGATCGAAAAGAAAACCGCGCTCGTGCGAGCGCTCACGGCAGGTCGATCACGATTGTCATGCTCGTGCAGTGCGCCGGCAAAGACTGCGCTTCTCGCCACCGCTCGAGCCATGAAGCGATAAAAGCGAGCGGGGCGCAGACGGCGAGCATCGCCGCCAACGCGATCATCCCGATTGGAACGCCAATATTGCACCGCTGCAAGGCTCGGGTGAACCACCGAACACCGAGAGCACCCGGCAAGGAGCCGGCAAACGCGATCTGCGAACGTCCGGTCAGCGGAAACAAGCCGCGGGTAAATTCAAAAGTCCATTGATCGAGCTTGCGCCCGGACAGGTTGTGGTGAGCGATCACCACTCGGCTGTTTGCCGCCATCAGCGGGCGCATGATGTCGAACACGCCGCGGAATTTGACCAGATCGTCTATCGCCAGATCACAAAAGCAAAGATCGAATTTAGGCCGGTTGTAGAGCGAGGCCCGGTAAAATTCGGATGCCAGCAGGTCCGGCGTAACGGCGAGCTTTTCGCCGGTGAGTTCGCGCGCGAGGACCGCGGTCAGCTCTCCGCCCGACGATATGACAAGGGCATGGGCGGCACTCGTAGCACTGCGCAACGCCGTCAGCGCCGGCTGCAGCATTGTGTGGTAGGGGTGAATGGACGTCGTGCATGGCAGCGAGCCGAAAGCTCTGCGATAAACAAAAGCGCAGCCTTCGAGGCTCGCTTTCGCGGCCTTTGTCCATAAGCGGCGCCAGCTTCCGCGGATCGCGGCGTCGTCACCAAAAGCGAAGGGAAAAGAGGAGCTCGAAGAGCCATGGTCCTCTTCGATTGCCGCAAGGCTTCTGCGCACCGCGCGCCGCTGTTGCGCCCGCAGCTTTGTTAAGCGCGCCGCCCATTTCTCGCGCGCGCGCTCCAACCCCGCGATCGTCGCCCGATCCCCGGGCGCGATCGACCCCATTTCATGCTCGATCGCAGCTCGCCGCAGGCGGAATTCCTCGGCCATCTCGGCGAGCTTGGTCTCCTCCAATCGGCGCTTTTCTGCAAGGTGCCGGCGCAGCACCCGCATTCCCGCCTCGCATGCCAGTATTCGGCCGAACAAAGTTTCGATCTGCCGTTGACGCCACGCGGCCTGCCGATCCTGCTCGACCAAGGCCGCGGCGGCAGCCTCTTCGGCGCGCCGCTCGTCGAACGCACGCCGCTGGCCGGCAATGAAGCGAGGAAACTGCGGCGCCCAAAACGGGTGATTGCGATAACCGATCGGGGGCTTGAGCCGGGCGTAGACCTGGTCGACGAATTTCGCCAGTTCGGCCTTTTGGGTGTCGATCTCGGGCGACAATTCGCCGGCGTGAAGGACGAGCGTGTATCGCCCGTAATCGCGATGGTCCCGGGTTGTGAACGACGAAAGGTCCGTGGCAATTTCCTTGACCGATGGCCAGCCGAGATGGAGAAGCTCGCGGAACGTGCCTTTATTGCGCAGTTCGGCCATTAAAAAATCGTCGGAATCGCCAAGCACGCAGGGCGCTGTCGTTGGGCAATATTCCGAGATCACGCCGTAATCCCAGAATGTCGGCATCACGGTCAATGCGCGCTCCGGCCGCATGTAGACAACCGCGATCGGCATTTGCCGGCCCAGCAACGTCGCCTGATCGACGTACCAGTAAAATTGGTCGTAGCGGTGGATACGGAACATCCGCTGGTTTACCGTCTTGGCGCGGATCGTGTTGTGGCGGTTGTCGATAATGATGCGGGCCAGTTCCCGCGGCGGCACCGACAAAGTGCAGCCCGCGGGATCGCGCCGCCGACGCAGCTCGTCGATCGTATCTTCGAGGTTCATACAATAGCTGGGAGCGACGGCAAGGCGTTCGCCGCTTTTGATGACCTCGGCCAGGCGGCGATAAGACCCGTCGGCGAGGATAAAATCGGCGTTCAAAAAAACGAGGTGAGTACGCGTCATCGCCGCGCCCAAATCGGCAAAGCCGCGCACCAATGCATAAGTCAGCGTGATCCCGTACCACGGAGACAACAAATCGTCGATCGGCACGAGGCGCAGGTCGACAAAGTCCAACAATGCCGAGATCGCCGCCGAGCGGACCACGCGATCAAACAACCGGGTTTCGGTAACGACGACAAACTCGCACTCGAACTCTTCGACAAAAGCGGGGAGATTGCCGGGAGCCAGCAGGGCTGGAATCGTGATCTCGATCAGATCATCGATATAGCGGTCGCCCCAGGCCATCGTGATGACCCGGGCCGGCTCTCGGCCTTCGCCCGAACCGACCGCCTCGATCGCCCCCGGCAATGGCGAGCGCAGAGAGCGCTTTAATAGCAGAGCGCCCTCTGGCAAGGAAACCGTTACGATACCTGCGTCAGCGCAGTCCATTTCCAAAGCCTGCTGCAACCGTCCGCATGATTCGCCCGTTATATCTTCGCTAGTCGAAGGCCCCCGGATAATCATCTTGTCGCGGCTTCTCGCTGGTTGTGGTTTCGGCGACCCACACCGCCGGGTTAGACCTCTTCTCTACCGCGGAACGCCGTCCCTGCGGGGGCCCCCACGGACGGAGCACAGTTTCAAGCGGGCGCGGTCCGCGTCGCAGTCGCGCACATGATCGCCACCTTGCGCGCGGTTACGGAGCAGGTCATCCTTACGATATCCCGTTGGGGGCTGACCACCAATCGAGCACGACGATAGTCAGGGGGCAAGGAGGCATGGACCGTCAGCCGGTCAGGGTTATCGTTTACGCGTGGGGCAAGCCGTATGTCGACCGTCTGCTCAATCACGCGGTGGCCTCGCTGCTAGCCCCGGGTAATTTGCCGGCTTTGGTAGAGTTCTTCGACTGCACTCTCGTCGTGGTGACGGAAGAAAAGCTCTTCAAATATGTCGAGGTGCATCCGTTGATGCAGCGGGCCAAAGCGCTGTGCGCGGTGCGGCTCGTTGCGCTCGATGATGTTATCGGCGAGCCGTGGCAGTACGGGATTTCGCTCGCCCACGCGCTGTTCCGCGGCTTCTCCGATCTCGGCGAGGCAATGACCGACACTTATTTGCTGTTCCTCAACGCCGACTTCGTTCTCGCTGATGGATGCTACGAACGATTGATCCCGCATATGAAGCGCGGGGAGTCTGTCCTGCTGTCGCCGAGCTACTGCGTGGTCGAGGAAGAGGTCGAACCGCTCCTCGAGGAAATAGGCGCAGAGGGCGATGGCGTCTTGGCAATCCCGCCACGCCAAATGGCGCGGATGATCATCGATCATCGCCACAACACCATCCGTGCCAAGACGATCAGTCAGCAAAGCATTCACTTCGAATATATGGACCAGGCGTATTGGCAAGTCGACGAGGATACGATCATCGGCCATCAAATGCCGATATGCATGGTGGCGATGCGTCCGGAAACAGTTCTCGCCGAAATCAATACATTTTGGGATTGGGGAATTACCTACGAATTTTGCCCATCGCGCGAGCTGACCGTGCTCGGGGATTCGGATGAATTCCTGATCCTGGAATTGCGCAACGAGGCCAAACATCGCGATCTCGTGCGGCTGGGCCCGGCGACGCCAAACGCCGCCGCCGCCCGGATGAGCGGGTATCTGACACAGTATCAGCTCGACAACGCGCGCTTTCCGCTGACCCTGCACGCCGGTGCGCTGCCGCCGGGGATCGACACGGGCAGGACCGAACTGCGGGCGTTTTTCGACGAGGTGTTGCGGCAACAGCCGGCGCATGTGCCGGACCATTGCAATCACCCGCAATGGATCTATCACCGCTGGCACCTGTCCCGGCATATCGCCGCCAGCAGACTGCGCTCACGGATCGCCGCGCTCCGTGCGGAAAGCGCGAAAGACCGCGCCAAGGCCAGAAGGAAGCAGAACGGCGCTTTGATGATGTTGGCGGCCACCTTGGCGCCGCGGTTCGCCGAGATCCGCGACCGCGCCGGCAAGAATGACGCGGACCGCCAATTGGCTGCTTCTGCAATCCGAAAACGCGACGAGACCGATAGGGCACTGGCGGCGATCGCACACGAATTTGACTGCGAGGCAGAAGTTCTGGAGCGGGTTTTTCAAGAGGACGCCGATCGGTCGGCGGCTCCTCGGCGAGAAGAGAGCGAAGCGCTGCGCCGAGAATTGCGCACGATAGAAGAGGCCTGGGCGCTGACCTGGGATGATCTGGGATACTGCGGTGCGCCCGTGGCGGAGCCCGCGGGCGGCGGCGCCGTTATTTCCCGAGGCCTGCGCAGGCGCTTGTTCGAACTCGTCAAGCGCAGCTATGAGTGGACATACGGGTCCGTCCCCCATACCCGCCCGTGGCATCCACTCCACTTCATTTGTAAAGACATCGCCAGACTGCTCGACGACGCCTCCGTTGCCGGCTTGCGGCTCCTTCTCGTAAGCCCGCAGCACAGTATCGCAACGCGCTGGGTCGATCCCGCGCGGCGCCGGCATTTGCGTGTATCGCCGGCCGCCCTGTTGAACGGCGCCCTCGATGGGTTCGCGGCCTCGGTTCAATTTGACTTCTGCTTTGTCGAACTCGATGGCGAGACCTTCGCCCGCATCGGCAAGATCTGGCATATTTTGGCCGACCGAATTGCGCCGGGCGGTGACCTGCTGATCTGTTGGATCAACTCGACTTGCGAGGCGAATGAGCGCCTGCAACCGGCTTTCGGCGAATGCGCCTTGTTGGCAAACGCGGGAGCGAGGCTGCGTTTTTTTTCCTCGGCGTCGGGCTGGGGAGCGCTGCGTGCGGTGCACGATGTGCAGGAAAAAAGCCATCTCTCCCGGTGGGCAAGGCTTGCCGCTCTGTTAAGGCGTTTTCTGCAAGTCGGCGTCCAGCGCCCGGTCGAGGGCCCGAGCCCGCTGCAACA
>JAFAHP010000067.1 GCA_019237175.1 Alphaproteobacteria bacterium | reverse complement strand
GCCGCCCGATGGCGACATGGCCGCCTACATGGCCTCGCTCGACAAGCTGCTCGGCCGCCCGGACACGGTTTATTGGCCGACCCACGGTCCCGCGATCGGCGAGCCAAAGCGACACGTCCGTGCTTTCATCGCCCATCGCCACGAGCGCGAAGCCGGGATTCTCGATTGCCTCGCCGCCGGCGTCGAAGAGATCGATGCCATCGTAGAGCGGCTCTATATCGGCCTTCAGCCGGGATTGCGCCGCGCCGCCGGGCGGTCGGTCCAGGCGCATCTGCTCGATCTGGTCGAACGCGGCATCGTCGAATGCGCCGGGCCGCCGACCATCGACACCCGCTATCGCCTCGCCCGCTCCTGACGCAGCGCGATTCGGCGAGCCGTCGGCCCCGAGGTCACCAAAAAGTGAGCCGCGCTCGGGAAGCGTGCCGGGGAGGTTCATGCTAAAAACCGCCGCGATCATCCGGAGCTTGTAGAAGAATCTTAGGGCGCTCATTCAGTCGTCACCCCGGCGCAGGCCGGGGTCCATGGTGCAACCGCACCGATCCGATGGTACTTTGGTAAAGCATTGCAGATGCTTGAGAAGCGCGGAGCGGCGGAAGCATGGATCCCGGCCTTCCCCACGGATCAAGGTCCGTGGGCTGAAGGCCCACGGGAAGACTGGACGCTTGGAGTTCTCGACACGTCGATCGCGATTTTCCTTACAGCCACGAGGGAGGACAGCCATGACGCCGAGATTGTTGCTTGCCGGCGCGTTGATTGCGCTGATCGCACTGCCTGCTGGAGCCCAGAACACCCCGCAGGGGACGCCGACCCGTATCCGCGGCACGGTCGACAAACTCGATGGCCAGAACCTGACGGTCAAGTCGCGCGAAGGCTCCGAATTGACGATCGCTCTCGCGCCCAACTTTACCGTCCGCTACCTGGTCAAGAAGAGCCTCGCCGATGTCAAATCCGGGGATTTTGTCGCCACGACCTCGATGAAGGGTACGGACGGCAAGAACCACTCGGTCGAGCTGCGTATCTTTCCTGAGGCCATGCGCGGGCTTGGGGAGGGACAATACGCCTGGGACCTGACGCCAGACAGTCTGATGACCAACGCCACCGTAACCGGCATCGCCACCGCGCCGCAGGGACAGACCCTGAAGGTCAGCTACAAGGGCGGCGAATCCGAGATCGTGGTCGGGCCCGATACCCCGGTCCTTACCTACGAGCCGGGCGATGCAAGCCTGCTGAAGCCCGGTGCCGCTGTCTTTCTCGTCGCGTTGAAAAAGCCCGACGGCGCTCTCACCGCCCAGGGTGTGACGGCCGAGAAAGATGGGCTCAAACCGCCAATGTGATATCCTCGGTGTTCGCTAACGCCGAGAATTCCAGGCAATGCCGATGGCCATCCACACCGAGGACCTCGAATACCTGCGTCCGCAAGATGGCGCGCCGCTGCTCGCCCGGTATTACCAGCCGGAAGGCGCCGGTCCGTTCCCGGCGGTGCTGGAGGTGCACGGCGGCGCCTGGACCTCGGGCGACCGGCTGAACAATGTCGCGATCGGCGAGTACCTGGCGGGTCACGGCATCGTCGTGCTGTCGATCGACTTCCGCGTGCCGCCCGCGGTGCGCTACCCCGAAACCGTCGCCGACGTCAATTTCGGCATCCGCTTTCTGAAGGCGAACGCGGAACGGTTTGCGACACGCAGCGACCTCGTCGGCGGCCTTGGCACCTCCTCGGGCGGGCACCTGTTGCTGCTCAACGCGCTGCGTCCGCGTGACTCCCGCTACGCCTCGATCCCGCTGGCGGGGGCGAATGCCAGCCTGGCCTTCGCCGTCATCTGCTGGCCGGTCGCCGACCCGTTGGCCCGCTATCGCGCCGTGCGCGAGCGCGGAAACGAACGGCTGGTGGAGGCCCACCATCAGTTCTGGCCCTCCGAGGAAGCCATGGTCGAAGGCAACCCGCAACTGATTCTCGAACGCGGCGAGGCCAGCGAAATGCCACCGGCGCTGATCATGCAGGGCACGGCCGACGACAACCTGACCCCGGACATGGCAGCGAATTTTGCTGCCTCCTACCAAAAGACAGGCGGCTCGATCGCGTTCCACAGCTTTGAAGGCCAGCCCCATGCCTTCATCGCCAGAGATCCCGCCGCACCCGACGCCCAGCGGGCCCTCGCCCTGATC
>JAFAHP010000572.1 GCA_019237175.1 Alphaproteobacteria bacterium | reverse complement strand
CGGGTCAGCGCCAAATCCGGCATTGCGCCATGCGGATGGGTCAAAAATGTACGGAGTTGGTTGTTGTCGAGGCCGCTCTTCGCGATCCCGATAAAGCTCGGGGGCCCCTGTGGGACAGTGCCGGTCTGCGTGCCGCCAATAACATGGCAGCCCGCGCACCAGAGTTGCGCAATCGCGCGGCCGCCGGCAACGTCGGCCCGTGCCACCTGTGCGCCGAACGCGGCAAGCATCAGCAACATCGATAGGGTGTTCACTACGGCATCACGCATTCGAGCTTCCGTCGAGCGCCGAGAACAATACTTCCTCATGATCGAGGGCTTCCCAGGGCCCCTCATTCGTGGGTGTCGATGCGGCTTCGGCTGGGCGAAGCGCCGATCGAATGGTCCGCTCACGGGACCTTGCGCATATGATCTTCGACGCGGCGTACTCCCGGGATATTGTGCGCCGCCGCGAGGAAGGCCCGCCTTTCATCCTCGGAGGCATAGGAGTTCCACAGATGAACAACGCCGTCCCTGACGGTGACATTAGCGGGCGCAACCTCGGCCCATCTCTGGCTCTTCAATTCGGCGAGCAACTTTTCGCGCACTACCCGATCGTCGTTGGCGGCGCCTGCCGGCCCCTCTGTGACGGTCATGGCGAGAGCCTGGACGAGATTGGCACGGCTGACGATGCCCGCAAGTTTGCCCTCGCAGAGGACCGGCACCCGCTTAATCCCCTTCGTCTCCAGCAGCACGGCGATGTCGCCAACCGGGGTTGTATCGGTGACTGAGATGACGTCGCGCGTCATGACGTCTTTAACGGTTTGACTGTGTGATTTCACATATTCCCGCGCCAATTGATTGGTCGCCGCCAGCATGTCGAGCCACCAGGCGCGGCGGCGTTCGGTGCCGGTTTCGGCGCGATGCAGCAGGTCGCCCTCGCTGACCATGCCAATTACCCGGCGGTCCCGATCGACGACCGGGACCGCGCTGATCCTCTGCTCGGCCAACAACCTCGCGACCTCGATGATCGAGGCGTCCTCGCCGACTGTGATCACATCGTGGGTCATAACGTCGACAGCGTCCATCGCCTTCCCTCCGCCCAAGGCACCCAAAAAGGAACACGAAGCTTAATCTTTGCCTCATTGACCGAGATCAACCGTGGTCGGCGCCAGAGACCCGAGCCCCAACCCCCCCGCCGCCCGTTCGAGCGCGGTGCCGAGCTGATCCTCGCCGGCCGCCGAGGCGAAGGCTTCGAACACCTCGGCTGCGGTAGCTCTGGTCTCGACGATACGCATCAGGACGGGGGCGTCGACCGGTCCGACAATTTTTGTGATCTTATCAGGAGTTGCCAGATGCGGATTGTGCCGCATTGCAACTGCTCCAAGACTGCCTTTCGAACAGACTCAGCCGCGAACCGATTGGGCGGGCGGGAGGTGGTGTTTACCCACCGCGACGACCGTACTCGCCTGCGGGCCCTTGGCGCTCTCGGCTTCCTGAACGACGAACCGCACCTCGTCACCCACCGCAAGCTTGTCGAAACCGCCATTGGCGACACTGTTGCGGTGAAAATAGATTTCGCTGCCGTCCGCGGTCGCGATAAAGCCATAATCCTGCTCGGCAATCAGCCGTGCGACCGTGCCGTGATCAGGAACGGCATGCAATTTCACATCACCACGGCGCTGTCGGACATAGTCTTCAAGAAGCCGCCGCACGGCGTCGAACGCATCGCGCACGGCGACGTGGGGGTCTTCGTGCGCATGCCGCGGGGCCGGATCGTGCCCGACGACAATCTCGCGGCCCGGGACATTCAAATCGACCCGGACCTCAAACAGATTGCCCTGTTGAGGACGTTGGTGTCGGCATTCGACGACAACATGACAGGAGATGATCCTATCGAAAGAACGCTCGAGTTCTTCGGCACGGTTGCGGATGCGGGCCGCCAGCACCTCTGACGTGTCCATGTGGCGAAACGTGATCTGAAGCGGGACCTGCATTCACTCTCCTTTCGGCGGCATGAGGGTTCCCGTGACGCAAACACCGGAGGGACGCCTTGAGGCCCGGTATGGTGCGGTGAAATGTTGCGATTTCGTTGTGCATCCCGGTGCATCACAAATTTGACCACGCGAGAGGCTTTCCGGCATTGATCGAGATCATTTAAACGCGGTTGCCGTCGCAACGGCAGCGGCGCGGCGATCGAATCGACTCTGCGGTGGGAGCATGAATTGAAAGCCGGCGGTTTCCACCGTGCTGCGCGTCCTCGAAGAACCAGGCGGTAGACCGGGCGATGTCGGCGCGTTTCTGGCGTGGGGCGAATAAGCGTCGAGCTCAGCCTAAATCAGTAGATAACTTTTCGATCTTTGTCGCTCAGGTCTTCTCGACGTTCCACAGCAGGAACGCCGGGGCACTGATCACACCTTTGAGGTTTTTGCGATATGCGGTGACCGGTTTCCATTGACCGGTCGGTATGTAAGGGACGACTTCGAATGCGCGCTGTTGGATAGCTGCCGCGAGTTCTTTGCGATCCTCGAGTGTCGTTGCCTTGAGCCATCGGGTCCGCAAGGCTTCGATTCTGTCGTCGGTCGGCCAGCCGAAATGTCCTTTTTTGCCGTTGGTGCGCAGCGGCAGATTTTCCGCCGGATCGAGCAGATCGGCGCCGACCCAGCCGGTGCAGAAGATATTCCATCCGCCCCTGTCGATCGGCTCCATAGACGCGCGGCGAGTGACCAGGGTGCCCCAGTCCATGGCTTGCAGCTCGACACTGAGTCCGAGCTTTTTCATCAACTCGCTGACGACGAGCGCCTGGGTGTGCGCGACTGGCTGATCGACTGCGTCGAGGACGACGATCTTTTCCCCCTTGTAGCCGGCCTCGGCGATCAGCTTTTTCGCCCTGTCGAAATCGCGCTTACCGGTAATTGCGGCTGATCCGGCGTCGTTCGCCATCGGCGTATCGCAGGTAAAAAACGAAGCGCAGAGCTCCCAATTCTTGTGATCCCCGGCCAGAGCGCTCAGGAAATCGGACTGATCGGCCACAGCAAGCACCGCCTGACGCATCTTCACATTGTCGAAGGGCGGTATCAGGTGATTGAACTTCACCATGATCGGACTGGGGAGCGCGTCCGCGGGCGCGATGGTGATGTCCGGGTTCGCCGTCAGCACCGGGAGGATGTCGAGCGGGGGGTTCTCCCACCAATCGGCCTCGCCGGCGTTGAGCGCCGCCGCCTTGGTCATCGCATCGGGGATATAGAGCCACTCAACGCGGTCGACCTTGACGACCTTGCCGCCCGAAACCCAGCTCGGCGGCTCTTTTCGCGGGATGTACTCGGTATTCTTGATGTAGACGACCTGATGCCCGGGCTGGAACTCTTGTTTGACGAATTTGAACGGGCCCGAGCCGACCACCTCGGTTATCTGCTGAAACGGATCTTTGCTGGCGAGCCGTTCTGGCATCACGAACAGCGCCAGGCTCGATACCTTGCCAAGGCCGTCGAGGAGGAGGCCGAACGGCTCCTTAAGTTTGATCGTAAATCCATTGTTCCCGTCGGCTTTGATCTCGTCGAGCACCGTCGCGAGCGCCTGGCCGTGGCCGTCGCGCGCCATCCAGCGCTTGACCGAGGCGACGCAGTCGGCGCCGCGGACCGGCGCGCCATCGTGAAAGCCGAGCCCGTCGCGCAGCTTGAATTGGTAAGTAAGCTTGTCGGCTGAGCGACTGTGCTCACCGACCATCTGCGGCTGCGGCGCAAACTCGCTATCGATCGCGAACAGCGTATCGTACACCATGTAGCCGTGATTGCGCGTGATGTACGCCGTGGTCCAGACCGGATCGAGAACGCGAAGGTCCGATTGCGCAATAAACCGCAA
>JAFAHP010000552.1 GCA_019237175.1 Alphaproteobacteria bacterium | reverse complement strand
GCCCTTATCCCGCACAGCCGCCGCCGGGTGCTCGCGAAGGGCGGCCGTTTCTCTGAGGCTGCGAAATAATCAGAATGGGGCTCGCGGGAAAGCGAATCATCTGTCGCATTCCGGGCGAAAGAACCTGATCGGCGTGCTGACCCCTTGATTTTTCGTCGTTCGCGCGCAAGCGGGAACACGGGGGATTTCAGTCGTTTGCCTCGATATATGTTGCGGGGTCGCCCACTCAGTCGATCTTGACGAGCTTTTGCAGGGCGCGCAGCCCCGGCGGCAATTGCTCGCCTCTGGCGCGCACGCGCCGCCCCCAATTGGTGAACGAAACTTCGCCGACATAGATGTCGCCACGGCTGTCGACGGCGAGCCCGTGCGGCGAGATGAACTGGCCCGGCTCCAGACCGGCATGGGCGTGGCCGAGCCGCGCCAAGAGCTCGCCCTTTTGGGTATAGATGCTAACCCGCGGACCGCAATTCGGCAGGTCGATATTAACCGCCATATCGGGCCCGATCTCGCCGACAAAAAAGCGCGGCGTCTTCGTGCCGGTTTCCATGTAGAGACCCGACGGGCGGTGCATATTGTTCCACTGGGTCTCGTACTTGCCGTTGCCGTCAAATACCTGGATGCGGTGGTTTTCGCGATCGGCGACATAAACCCAGCCGTCGGGATCGCAACAAATGTTGTGGGCGATATTGAATTGGCCGGGATCAGTGCCGGGCTCGCCCCACGAAAAGAGTAGTTTGCCATCGGGCGAATATTTGTGGACGCGGGAGTTGCCGTAACCATCGGACACATAGATGTCCCCCTGCGGGGACAACGCCGTATGCGTGCAGCGGTGAAACGGCTCGCCGCTCATATACGGGGCGGGCTTGCCGGCAATCCCGAGGGTCAGCAGCACCCTCCCTTCGACGGTGCATTGGCGCACTGTGTGGTCGCCGTCATCGGTCAGAAAAATGGTCCCGTCCGGCGCCATATGGACCCCGTGCGGCCGGGTGAACAGACCTTCACCCCAGGACCGCAGAAAATTACCGTTGCGGTCGAACACGATCATCGGATGGGCGCCGCGGCTGAAGGCGTAGACGTTGTCGCGGACATCGACCCCGACGGCGGCGACGTCGGCGTCCCATTTCCATCCCTCGGGTAAATTTGCCCAACCCTCGGCGACCTCGTAGCGATAGCCGTCCGTACCCAGTATGACCGACATGGCGGTTCCTCTCCATCCCCCAGAATACGCGCGCACCCGTCGTCGCGCGCCGGTTTTCGAGCGGATTATAAGGGCGACGCGGTGCGCCGGGAATGCGTCGAATCCGGACTGAAAAGCGTAACGCCCGCGACCTGCGTCGGTGCGCCAACCTTAATGCGATCACAACTCAGAAGTTTCCGTAATCGGGTAAAGAATAGTACACGGTTTACGAGAACTTAACTTTCAATTTCTAATTTTTTAACTGGCATTTAGCTGAATGCCTGGCTTTTTTGATCGCGGTAGATGCGAGCACTTTCCGCTCCGACGGCTGGAAAGGAAATCATATGAACGGCTTATTGCGCGCGGCATGCGGGGCCCCGCTTCGCCGGCTGTCGCAGGTGCGGCGGCAGGGATGCAGGCAGTGTCCCGCCGTCGCTTTGGCACTACGTAGGCGCGGCACAATCTTTGCCGCCGCTATCATGCTGTGGGTGGCACCGGTCTGCGCGGCGCCCGATTGCAGCGCCGGGACCGACCGGATCGATCCGCGCTGCTATGGTGCGGTCGGCGATGGCGTGCATGACGATGCCACCGCATTGCAGCAGGCCATCAACGCCGCAGTCGCAGCCAATCGCCCATTGCATTTGCCGCACGCGCATTTCGTCACGACCCGCGGTCTTAACATCGACTACGGCGCCGGGCCAACGCAGGGGCATGAGGGATTTTTGCTCGAGAGCGAGGGCGCCACGATCGACGGGACTCGTGCCGGCGCTACGAATGTGCTGACGATCGCTTGTTCGGGCGGCACGCCCGAGGCCCCCAAGGGCTGCTTTTACTTTCACCAGATAGGCACGCTGTTCGTCAACGGCGACACCCCTTATTGGGTACTTGTGGTCGGCGCGGCTAGTCTTGCCGACGCACAGAATTCGATCGCCTTCGACCATATCGTCGTCAACAATTCGGGCGCCGGCGGTGGTGCCTGGCTCAATTATGTGTTGTCGTCGCATTTCAACATCGTCGCCGACACCTCCGGCAACGCCGGCGGCCTGAGCCTCGGCCAGGTGCAAATGTCGACCCTCCAGGTGGCGGCAAGCGCCACCCACGGCAGCGCGCTCTATATCGCGCCCGCCTACAATTTCGGCAATGTGATCACCGCCCCCGATCTCGAGGCGAGCCCGACCTGCGTGGCGGCTGCAGGGGGGAGCGCGCACGACATCACCTTGACCGGAGGCACGATCGACTGCTCGACCGCCTTTGTCGATCCCGCCCACGTCCTCGAAGCCTCCGGGTTCAACATCGGCGGTAATGTCCGCTCGGGAACCACCCCCTAATCAGCCTCAAAGAGGCCCCGCGCAAGTGAACCGGGTACGATCCAAACCCTGTGAGGCAACCTTTGACAACCGCCTGACGATTGCCCACATCGATCGTGCCAGACGGCCGGGCGGCCGCTCTCCGTTCGCTACGGAGGGAGGAAAGTCCGGGCTCCACGGAGGTACGGTGCCGGGTAACGCCCGGCGGGGGCGACCCTAGGGACAGTGCCACAGAAAGCACACCGCCAAACCCGCGCGGCACCGCCGGGCGGGCGGCACGGGTGAAATGGTGCGGTAAGAGCGCACCGCGCGGCCGGCAACGGCGGCGGCACGGCAAACCCCACCGGGAGCAAGACCAAGTAGGGGCGGCAGATGCCGCAGCCGGGGAGCTGATCCGCGGCTGCGGCATCGGGCGAGCCTTCGCGCCGCCGCCCGGGTCGGTCGCACGAGGCGCCCGGCGACGGGCGTCCCAGAGGAATGGCCGCCACCGCCTCTGCGCGGTTTTTGGGCGCACGAGGCGGGACAGAACCCGGCTTACACGCCGTCTGGCATTTTGTCTGCCAAAAGCGGCATCGGAGGTGTCGCTTGGCCCTTCGTCTCCGCTGCGGCAGTGGACGCTTTGGCGGATTAAGCTGGGATAACTGTGGATTCCGGGGGAGAACTCGGTGGATGGCAGCTTGTGCGATTGCGCTCGGCACCACTTCGAGTAAGGTCGATTTGTGTGGTCGAGATGCTGATTTGCGCGACCGCGGCGCGGCAATCGGTGCCGAGCTTGCGGGCATGTAACTGGCCCGCGGGCCACACGTTGGGGGGAAGAACGGGCGATCCAAAGGGATCGCCCGTTTCGCATTGTGAGCGATGAAGCCCACCCCCACCCTTGCCTCTCCCGCAGGGTTAGGAAGCGGAGCGCGACAACACGCTATCGATCGCCGGTCTCCCTCAACCTAGTGCCGATACGCCGATTGCTGACGAGCGCTTGGAGGTTTGCAGTAATTTGCAATGCGGGGGTTTTGGATACTGGGTCGCTATACGCAGGACCGGCCCGCGCGCAAAATCGTCCCCTCGGCAGGCAAGAGCGCAGCTGCCGGCGGAAACCGGAATTCGCTGGACAATCGACGTCGGCGATCCGCCGCAAATCGGAGCGGGATCAAAATCTGCTCGCATTGCCGCCATGTTTATGGCATTCTTTTGCCATTGTTATTGCAGGCATCTTGATCATGGCGCGCGACGCAAACCCGTTGAAGTCGGAGCAGATAACCCTCTCGGTCAATGCTCAGACTGTTTGGTATCTCGATCGCCTCGTCGAAACCGGCCTTTACGGCAATAACCGCACCGAGGCGGCGCGGGTCGCGCTCTACGATCACTGCAAGCTGCTGATCAGCCAAGGAGCATTGCAAATGGCGCCGCCGTTGCTGAGCCGCGACATTACTGCGCTGCGTTAGCATCGGCCATGGAACCAGATTCCGCCCTGCTCAATCTTTGTTCGACTCTTTCATATTCCTGTATTTCACCGTTGCTCTATGCGCATTACAGTCTTCGCATCAGTCCGTCTCTGGTCAGGCGGGGCCAGCTATACGTTGTGGTAGGATCGAAGGATCATACAATCTATAAAATTGCAAGTTTTATTGGAGAAATCAGATTGACACCCATGATTGCCCATGATATCCCAAGAGATCCCATGGACGGGCGTTGCCGATGGGGGGAACTTCGGCAGCACCTATCGGGCGCCCCGTGCCGAGCGTCCGTGGGCGAGCGTTGGGGGAAGAAGTGGCATGTTTTTGTCCACTTACGTGAACAAGGTCGACCGCAAGGGGCGAGTTTCAGTGCCGGCGACCTTTCGCGCCTCGCTTTCGGTTCACCGCTTTCCCGGCATTGTCGTTTTTCCCTCCTACAAATATCCGGCACTCGAAGCCAACAGTCTGGAGTGGATGGAGGAATTGGTCGCTCGGCTCGATATGCTCGACAAGTTCTCCGACGAGCACGAAAACTTGGAAATGCTGTTTGCGTCCTCGCGAGAACTGCCGTTCGATACCGAGGGGCGTATTGCTTTGCCGCCCGAGTTCGCCGAATATGCCTCGATTATCGATGCGGTCGCGTTTGTTGGCGTCGGCCAGAATTTCCAGCTCTGGGAGCCGACGCGATTTGCCGACCACGCGGCAAACTTGCGCGAGCGC
>JAFAHP010000488.1 GCA_019237175.1 Alphaproteobacteria bacterium | reverse complement strand
TCCCGCCGCCACCGATCGCGACTGGTTTGTCGCCAGCGCTCTCGCCCTGCGGGACCGCGTCATCCACCGCTGGCTCGCGGCCGACCGGGCGAGCCAGGCAAAGGGCCGTAAGCGGGTCTATTACTTATCGCTCGAATTCCTGATCGGCCGGCTGTTCAGCGACGTGGTCGAAAACCTGCGGCTGACCGAACTCGTCCGCACCGCGCTCGGCGATCTCGGGGTTGATCTCGGTCGATTGCGCGCCGCCGAGCCGGATGCGGCGTTAGGCAATGGCGGTCTTGGGCGGCTGGCGGCGTGCCTGATGGATAGCATGACGGCGCTCGGCATACCCGCCTGCGGCTACGGCATCCGTTACGATCACGGCCTGTTCCGCCAGGTCATCATCGACGGGTGGCAGCAGGAATTTCCGGAGCATTGGCTGTCATTCGGCAATCCCTGGGAGTTTGAGCGGCCCGAGATCGTCTACGACGTCCACTATGGCGGACAGGTCGAACACAGCACCGCAAACGGCCGGGCGCGCGCGGTGTGGCATCCCGACGAAACGATCCAAGCGGTTGCCTACGACACCCCCATCGCCGGCTGGCGCGGCAAGCATGTCAACCTGCTGCGCCTGTGGTCGGCGCGCGCCGTCGACCCGTTAGAGCTCGACGTCTTCAACGAGGGAGACCATGTGGCGGCCCTCAAGCAACAAGCGCGCGCCGAGGCAATCTCCAAGATCTTGTATCCGAGCGATGAGACCCCGGCAGGTCAGGAATTGCGGCTGCGTCAAGAGTATTTCTTTGTCGCCGCCTCGATCCAGGATCTCGTCCAGTGGCACGTCCGCCACCATGGCAACATCTTCTCCCTGCCGCAGCAGGCAGCGGTCCAGCTCAACGACACTCATCCCAGTATCGCGATCGCAGAATTGATGCGCGTGCTGGTCGATCGCTATAACCTTTCTTGGGACGGCGCGTGGCGGATCACGCAAGCCACGTGTTCCTACACCAACCACTCGCTCTTGCCCGAGGCCTTGGAGAGCTGGCCGGTAGCGCTGTTCGGTCGGCTGCTGCCGCGTCATCTCGAAATCATCGAGACGCTCAGTGATGTCCACTTGGCGGAGATCCGGCAGCGGGACGGTGACGCTGCCCCAGATCCCGTGGCGTTATCCTTGATCGATCCCGCCGATGGTGGTCGCGTGCGCATGGGAAAGCTGGCTTTCCTGGGCTCCCATCGGGTCAATGGCGTGTCGGTGTTGCACACCGAATTGATGCGGACCAGCGTTTTCCGAGATTTTCATCGGCTTTACCCCGACCGCATCGTCGCCAAAACCAACGGTATTACCTTCCGCCGCTGGCTGCACCAAGCGAACCCTGCCTTGACCGCACTGTTGTGCGAAATCTGCGGCGCCAAAATATTGGAAAACCCGATGGCGCTCTGCCGCCTCGCCGAGCATGCCGACGACGCGGCGCTGCGCGAACGCCTCGCGGCCGTCAAGCAGGCCAACAAACGGGCACTTGTCCGGGTGGTGCGCGATCGGCTCGGTGTGCGGCTTGATCCTGCGGTATTGTTCGATGTGCAGATCAAGCGCATCCATGAATACAAGCGGCAGCTCTTGAACCTGCTGGAAACCGTCGCCTGCTACCACGCGATCCTCTCCGATCCCGGTCGCGACTGGGTTCCGCGTGTCAAGATTTTCGCGGGTAAAGCGGCGCCGAGTTATATCCAAGCCAAGCTGATCATCAAGCTCGCCAATGATATCGCTCAAATCATCAATAACGATCCGCTGATCGAGGACCGGCTAAAGCTCGTTTTCATCCCGAATTACAACGTCAGCCTAGCGGAAATGATCATTCCTGCGGCCGATCTTTCCGAGCAGATTTCGACCGCCGGAATGGAAGCATCCGGTACCGGAAACATGAAATTGGCGCTGAACGGCGCTTTGACAGTCGGGACGCTCGACGGTGCAAACATCGAGATCCGCGACCGCGTTGGCGCCGAGAATATGGTGATCTTTGGTCTGCATGCCGATGAAGTAGCCGAACGCGGCCGCGCCGGCCTCGACGCCAGCGCCGCGATCGCCGCATCGCCGGAACTTGCGGCGGTCATCCAAGCGCTGGAGAAGGGGGCATTCTCGCCGGACGATCCCTGTCGCTTTAATGGATTGGCAAACCGGCTCAGATATGCCGACCGTTTTATGGTGGCAGAAGACTTCGCCGGGTATCGCGCCGCCCAGCGCCACGTCGACGATCTATGGCGCGATCGCGGGCGCTGGAGCCGGATCGCCGTCCACAACATCGCCGGCATGGGCTGGTTTTCGTCGGACCGCACGATTGCCGGCTATGCGCGCGACATCTGGGACGTGCCGGTCTGAGCGAAGGCCTCTTCAGCGGAATGCGGGGATGATATGCTCGGCGAAAAGCTCCATCTGACGCATTTCCTCCTCCCACGGCATGGCACCTTGGTCAAAAAACCAGGCGAACCATTCCAGCTCGCCGTCGCCGCCAATCCGCTTTAGCGCATCGAACTCGGTCTTGACCTGGTCGATCGTTCCGGCGAGCGCGTATTTCGCCTTGCGCATCCGCTCGACCGTCCATTCGGAAGTCGGCAGCATCGTGCCCGTCGGGTATTTCTCGGCGTCCTCCGGCATCCGGAACGCCTCCCAGAAACCAAAGCCGCCGAAATAATTGTAAAACCCGGCGTAATTGGTGTCCCGCAGCAGCGCCACAGCGTTTTCCTCGCTGTCGCCGAAATGCAGCGCGCGCACCACGCCGACGCTCTCTCCAAGGCGAAGGTTTCTGCCGGCATCCGCCGCGACCTCCTGATACATTCTGCACAAACGCTGAAAATCGGGCGGATGGGCGGTCAGGATCACTGGGACGATGCCCGATTGGGCGGTATAGCGGATCGTTGCCTCGCTTACCGAAAACGGCTGGAACATCGGCGGGTGAGGCTGCTGATAGGGCTTGGGTACAACACAGATTCTGCGGATTACGCCGTCGTCGTCGACCTCGCCCGGGGCACCGTAGGTGCGGGTCCACTCTGCGACCGGCCAGCGCCGGATGCCCTCCTCGTAGGGAAACGGGACCTTGTAATATTCGCCGTTGTATTCCCACGCGTCCTCGGTCCAGGCTTTCTTGATGACCTTGAGCGTCTCCTCATAGACGCGCCGGTTGTGGTTATCGATCGCAGAGCCATCCATCGGCGCTCCGGTAGCGTGATATTGCTGCCCGAGAACGTTGACCCAGCGGTCCTGGTAACCACGAGCGAAACCGGCGTAGATCCGCCCCTTTGTGAGGTGGTCGAGGACCGCCAACTCTTCGGCGGCGCGTATCGGGTCCCATGCCGGCAGGACCAGCCCCAAGGGCGAGAACTTGATGCGCTTGGTGCGCGCTGCAAGGTCGGTGTAGAGGAGCAGCGGCGCTACCGAAGTCTCATACCCTTCCGAGTGAAAATGATGCTCGGTGGTGGCAAAGCAGTCAAAGCCCACCTCATCGGCAAAGATGACGAGCTTGCGCAGCTCTTCCAGCATCTGCTGGTAGCGTTCGTTGTCACGCCCGATCGGACGCAACCGTCTGCGGTCCTCGAGCGTACCCGGCACGGTCGGCAGCACCAAAAGCATGAACTTCATTGCTTGCCTCCTTCTGTCGTCAATGCGGTGCTCGGCTGTATCCCCTCGTGGCGACCCCACCCTTCTGCCACTTCCGTGGCGCCGAAACGAGCGTCGGCTTCAAATCATGCTCACGCCGCCAACGCATCCTCGAGTACCATAGCCGCGCATTTTTCGCCGATCATGATCGAGGGTGCGTTGGTGTTGCCGCCCGGCACCTGCGGCATGATCGAAGCGTCGGCGACGCGCAGCTTCTCGATGCCGTGAACCTTGAGACGCGGGTCGACCACCGCGTCGACGTCGCGGCCCATGCGACAGGTGCCGACCGGATGCTGGTTTGTGACGCCGCGCCCCCGGATCTCCTCGATCCATTGTTCGTCGCTCTCAGTGCCGGCGCCGGGGATGATTTCTTCGACGACCCAGGAGCTGAGCGCCGGCTGCGCCGCGATTTTCCGGCAGAGGCGCGAGCCAAAAATCAGTGCCTGGAAATCGTAGTCGCTCTTCAGGAAATTAAAGCGGATCGCGGGCGGCTGGAGCGGGTCCGGGCTCTTGATCTGCACCGTGCCGCGGCCTTCCGGGCGCAGATGAACCGGGCTCAAGGTAAAGGCCGAAAACGGGTGTGGCTTGATCCCGGTACGCAGGCGCTCATAGGCGCTCCAGCCGAACATGTTGATCTGCAGATCGGGTTGTTCGAGGCGCGGGTCGGTCTTGACGAAGGCTCCGGCATAAATTCCGGCGTTCGACAGTGGCCCGGATCGGGACAGCGCGTATTGCACCGCAGCCGTTATCTTGCGCACCGGGCTCTTTGCCAAGTCGTTGACTGTGACCGGCTGCGAGCAGCGCCACACCAGGTAGGTGTTGAAATGGTCGTGCAGATGGGTGCCGACCCCGGGCATGTCGCGAACCACCGGGATATCGAACTGCGTCAATAATCCGGCTGGGCCCAACCCAGACAATTGCAACAATTGCGGCGAGCCATAGACCCCGCCTGACACAATGATCTCGCCGCGCGCCCGCGCGGTCTTGCGACCTTGGGGGGTGTGGTATTCGATGCCGACGGCCCGAGACCCGCCGAACAGGATGCGGGTCGCGTGCGCTTCGGTGGCGATCGTCAGATTGGCGCGGCTGCGCGCCGGGCCGAGATAGGCGCGAGCGCTACTCCAACGCCGCCGGTTGGTGGTCGTCGTCTGGTAATAGCCGCATCCCTCCTGCTGCGCCCCGTTGAAATCCGCGTTTTCCGGAATCCCAGCCTCGATCGCAGCCTTGACCATCGCATCGCCGAGCGGGCAGCGGACCGGGTTGGAAACGTGCAACGGCCCGCCGACGCCGTGGAATTCGTCGCCGCCGCGTTCCTGGTCTTCGCCCTTTTTGAAAAACGGCAAGACCGAATCCCAGTCCCAGCCCTCGCAGCCGCGCTGGCGCCAGCCGTCGTAATCGGAGGGCGTGCCGCGCATGTAAACCATTCCGTTGATCGAGCTGGTGCCGCCCAGCACCTTGCCGCGCGGTATATAGAGGACGCGGTCATTGAGCTCCTTCTCGGGCTCGCTGTCGAACATCCAGTTGACCTTGGGGTCGGTGAACGTCCGGGTGTAGCCGAGCGGGATATGAATCCACGGATTGCTGTCGGTCGGCCCGGCTTCGAGCAGCAGCACCCGATAGCGCCCAGACTCGGTGAGCCGCCCGGCCACCGCACAACCCGCCGAACCGGCCCCGGTAACGATGAAATCGTAGTTTTCTTCGGCCGTCGTCATGACATTTGCCCCACCTCACCGATTCGCGGACGATAACGGACGGCCTGCGCGCAGTGAAGCCGGTGGTTCGGCGCGCCTGGCTTGCCGGCGTCGCCGACCGGCTCCCGGGGCGTCGACAAGGGTTCGCGACGAGCAATACGCCCTCGCGCAACGCGCCACGATGTGCGGCCAAGTGCGGCTTTCTTCCGATGTCAGCGCGATCATGCTCGTCTTTTCGATCCCGCTGCTGATTGAGCCGCTGGCGCCCATGTGGTCATGGGTTGCGGGTTATGGGTTGCGGCATGCGAGGACCGCGCGACGACCCGCCGCGGGTCGCAATACACGGGTGCTTGGCTTGAAGCACGATCGCTACGCCATATGGTGTGCGACGGGCTGTCCAGGCAAATTGACCGCGTCGCCTGTGATGTCCTGGACGACGGGAGGTAGCGCTGTCATGGTCGAGAGCAGCCGGGAACCGGATACGGCGGCACGGGCCTTCTGGTTATGGCTCGGCTTTTGGGTTCAGTTTCTGGTTCTTGCAGTGTGTGTCGTGCTCGGCGCCTTTGCTGCAAGCAACGCCGCGCAACCCGGCGATTACGCTGCCGGTCTGGTGCTGATTGTGAGCGCCTTGACGCTCGCGTTTTTGCGGCTCAGACAAAGCTTTGATCAACAATATGGCGGGCCGCGCAACTTCCTGTTTGTCGAGAACATGGCGAGCCTGGCGCTGGTCGTCCCAATCTTTGTGGTCGTTGGCTTGGCTGGTCTCTTTGTCGCGCGCGCCTGGCCCAACGGCAGCTTGCACGACGGGGGGATTACGCTGTTTATCGCCAGCGGCGTCATCGTTTTTCTTGACATAAAGCAGGTCTTTGACCGGACGACCTCGCTCTAGCGAGATGTCACATGCGCCGAGCCGAGCGGTAGGGATTTGGGTCGTGGCGATCAGCCATCGACAAGCAGCTTCGCCGCGGACCGGCGCTCGCCCGGTCGACGCTGGCCGAAAAAGCGCAATAGTTGCTTGCCGATGGCGCTTCTCTCCGCGATGCGCTATCGCTTGCACCTCGGTGCATCCAACGCAGGCGAAATACGTTCACACTCTTGCGTAAATTTTCGACATCACGAGGATGAGCGCGGTAACCTCTGAACCCCGCGCAGCCGCAGCGGGCGATATCGAAACGCCATCTGGAAAGTGGCGCGCCGATGAGAATTTTCCGGTCGGATCATGGCTGATCCGGCGTGATTTACGCGTCCACGTCCATGCTTTCTACCGGTTTGCCCGCAACGCCGACGACATCGCCGACAATCCGGTGTTGACGCGCGACGAAAAGATCCGCCGGCTCGACCATATGGCGGCGGTGCTGGACGGCGCTCCGGGAGACGATTCGCCGGCTGCGGCAGCGATGCGGCAGAGCCTGCTCGCGACCGGCGTGACCGCGCAGCATTGCCATGACGTGTTGCGGGCGTTTCGTCAGGATGCCGAACAGCAGCGCTATCGCGACTGGGACGAGCTGATGGCCTATTGCCGCTATTCGGCAGCTCCGGTCGGCAGACAACTGCTCGATCTACATGGTGAAAGCCGCGCGGTCTGGCCTGCTTCGGACGCGCTTTGCGCGGCATTGCAGGTTCTCAATCATTTGCAGGACTGCGCCGTGGATTACCACCGGCTCGACCGGGTTTACCTACCGCTCGTCGACCTGGCCGCAGCCGGTATCGGGATCGAAACGCTTGCAGCACCCGCCGCCTGCGCGGGGTTGCGCCGGGTATTTGACATTCTCCTCGATCGCACCGCGGCGCTGGTCGCGACCGCAAAAGGGTTGGCGCCCGGTGTCGCGGCGTGGGGGCTGCGCTGCGAGTGCGCGGTTATTGTCAAGCTCGCCGAGCGGCTGCTCGCCCGGCTGCGGAGCGGCGATCCACTGGCGCGGCGGGTCGCGCTGCGAAAACGCGATTTCCTCGCCGCCGTTGCGATGGGGGTCGTTCGGGGGGCCCGGGGATGAGCGGTGCGGTGTTTAGCGCTGCTGTCGCTCCGTCGGACGATGCGCAGCTGCGCCGAGCGATCCGGGCGCGGGTGGAAACCGCAGGGACTTCGTTCTACTGGGCGATGCGCTTGCTGCCACGCCAGCGGCGCAATGCGATGTATGCGGTCTATGCCTGGTGCCGCGAGATCGACGACATTGCCGATGGCGACCGTCCGGCCGCGGTTAAACTGGCCGCACTCAGCGGCTGGCGCGACGAGATCGAGGCCCTCTATGCCGGCCGGCCCCGCGAGCTTGTAGCTCAGGCGCTCTACGAGCCGGTATCGCGATATGTCCTGCGGCAACAGGATTTTTTGGCGGTGATCGACGGTATGGAGATGGATGCGCGCGAGGATATCCGCGCCCCCGATCTTGCCACGCTCGATCTCTACTGTGCCCGGGTAGCGAGCGCCGTGGGGCATCTTTCGGTGCACGTCTTTGGCGATTCAAGCCCTGCCGCGCACCGCGTTGCTGAATCGCTTGGTCGCGCCTTGCAGCTGACCAACATCCTGCGCGATCTCGACGAGGACGCGCAGCGGCGTCGCCTCTATCTGCCGCGCGAGATTCTTGAGCGCCACGGCGTTCGCGCGACCAAGCCAGCGGAGGTGCTCGCCCACCCGGCATTGCCGGCGGTTTGTCGGGAGCTCGCCGCGATTGCCGAGCGCCACTTTCAGCACGCGGCGCAGGCAATGACGCAGTGCCAACACCGGGCGATGCGGCCCGCCGCCGTCATGGCTGCGGTCTATCGCGCGACCTTGCGCGAGCTGTTGCGCCGCGGCTGGAGCGACCCGGCGGCGCCGGTGGCGTTGTCGCGAGGATTGAAGTTGTGGCTGGCTCTGCGAAACGGCCTCCTATGAAGGCAGGGCCGGCCGGCGGCCTGATGCATGTTGTCGGCGCCGGGCTCGCAGGACTTGCCGCAGCGGTCGCACTCGCCGCCGCGGGACGCGAGGTCCGGCTCTACGAGGCAAGCAGCCATGCGGGCGGCCGCTGTCGCTCTTATATTGACGCCGAGCTTGGCTGCCGCATCGACAATGGCAACCATCTGCTGCTGTCGGGCAATCGCCGCGCCTTCACCTATCTGGAACTGATCGGCGCCCGGGACACTGTCGAAGGGCCCGCAGATGCGGTGTTCGCGTTCTTTGACGCCAAAACCGGACGGCGGTGGCTGGTGCGCCCGAACCTGGGGCGGGTGCCGTGGTGGATCCTGTCCCGCCGGCGGCGGGTGCCGGATACGCGCGCGGCCGACTATCTCGAAGCGCTCGCTTTATGGCGCGCCCATCCCGGAGCGAGGGTCAGTGAGGTGCTCGATAAAACGCGCCCGCTGTTCGCCCGGCTGTGGCAGCCGCTCGCCGTTGCCGCGCTGAATAGCGGCGTCGAAGAAGCGTCCGCACGACTTCTGTGGCGCATCCTCAGCGAAACATTAGGACGCGGCGGGGCGGCCTGCAGACCCCTGGTTCCGCGACAAGGCCTTTCCGAGACGTTCGTCGATCCGGCGCTCGACGTCTTGCGCCGGCGCGGTGCCAGGATGCAGTTTGGCGTAAGACTTCGCGCCCTCGAGTTTGCAGGCGACCGCCTATCGGTTTTGCGCTTTGACAGCGGACCGGTGGAGCTTGCCGCCGACGATCGTGTGATCCTCGCAACGCCCGCAGCGGTGGCCGCCCGCCTGGTGCCGGGGCTCACCGTGCCCGAACTTTATTCGCCGATTGTCAACGCGCATTTCCGCTGCGCCGCTCCTCCCACGACGCCGGCGTTTGTCGGCGTGATCGGCGGCACTGCAGAATGGATTTTTCGCAAGCCGGGAGTGTTGTCGGTAACGGTCAGCGCGGCCGGTCGGATGGTCGACCGCGCGGCAAGCGATTTAGGCCAATTCCTGTGGCGCGATGTCGCTGCGGCCTATGGAATTCGATCGATCACGGCGCCGCCCGCGCGAATCGTCAAGGAACGACGAGCGACATTTCTCGCCAGTCCCGACCAGTTGTCACGGCGACCGGCGGCGACGACGCGATGGGGAAATCTGATGCTGGCAGGCGATTACACCGATACTGGTCTGCCGGCGACGATCGAGGGGGCCATCGGTTCGGGGTTTACCGCCGCGCAGGGCTCGGTAGTCGCGGGCGATGCCGGATCGTTGCCGGCGAAGCTCCAGGGTGCGTGGCTTCGGGCGGCAATTGGCACAAGGATTTGGCGCGAACAAACACCGAAGCTGCAATGAACAACGAGACAGCAGAGACAATCCCGCCGCGCCGCACCGCCTCAGGCGACTTCCGCGACAGTCGGCTAAGCGACGCCATCGGACGCGCCACCGAAGCCTTGCTCAGGGTACAACATGATGACGGACATTGGCTGTTCGAACTCGAAGCCGACGCTACGATCCCTGCCGAATACATCCTGTTGCGCCATTATCTCGGTCGCCTCGAGCCTGAGCTCGAGACGCGGATTGCCGCGTTTTTACGCAGGCTTCAGGGGGAGGATGGCGGCTGGCCATTGTTTTACGGCGGCAAGCTCGATATCAGCTGCTCGGTCAAAACCTATTTCGCGCTGAAAGCGGCGGGCGATCCGGTCGACGCGCCGCATATGGTGCGAGCCCGCGCCGCCATCCTCGCGGCCGGCGGGGCGCGGCACTGCAACGTCTTTACCCGCATCCTGCTCGCCTTGTTCGGCGAAATCCCGTGGCGCGCGGCACCGATGATGCCGGTCGAGATCATGCTGCTGCCGCAGTGGTCACCGTTTCACATCAGCAAGGTTTCGTATTGGTCGCGCACGGTCCTCGTGCCACTGCTGGTGTTGATGGCAAAGCGGCCCGGCGCGCGCAATCCGCGCCAGGTGAGGATCCGCGAATTGTTCAGCGAGGACCCGCGGCAAGTGCGCGAGTGGATCAGGGGGCCGACGCAGTCGCCGCTCGCCACCGGCTTCGAACTGCTCGATCGGATCTTGCGGGCCACCGAGCCAATCTTCCCCAAAGGGTCGCGCCAGCGTGCAATCGACGAGGCGGTTGCTTTTGTGACCGCGCGGCTCAACGGCGAAGACGGCCTCGGCGGCATCTTCCCGGCGGTGGCGAATGCGCTGATGATGTATGACTGCCTCGGCTATCCGCCCGACCATCCCTGTTATCAGGCCGCCGAGAATGCCCTTCACCGGCTCCTCACACTCGATCCGGAACGAACTTATTGCCAGCCCTGCCTATCGCCGGTTTGGGACACCGCGCTTGCTTGCCATGCGTTGATGGAGGTCAACAACCCACACCTAGATGCGCATGTCGAGAGCGCGCTCGAATGGCTCGTGAGCAAGCAGGTGCTGGAAGTGATCGGCGATTGGGCTGCAACGCGGCCGGGGGTGCGGCCCGGGGGATGGGCGTTTCAATACCAGAATCCGTACTATCCCGATGTCGACGACACCGCGGTCGTCGCATTGGCGCTCGACCGCTTTGACCGGGAGCGCTGGCGCCCGGCGGTCGCCCGGGCGGAGGAATGGATTGTCGGCATGCAAAGCCGTAATGGCGGCTGGGGCTCGTTCGACGCCGACAACGCCCACTACCATTTGAACCACATCCCCTTTGCCGATCACGGCGCCCT
>JAFAHP010000525.1 GCA_019237175.1 Alphaproteobacteria bacterium | reverse complement strand
GGTTGCTCGTATTGCGGGCATATCTCGTCGTCGCGGCTGGGCTCGTTCTCGTCCGGATCCTGACGCTCGCGACCGTAGGAGCCTGACATGTCGGCATTTCTCTCTTGGCTTGGTTCGACCTTGCTGCGCGCGGCTCTGCACTTCCTGGCCGATATGATTGTCGGTGGCCTTGTTACGCTCGCGGCAAGCGTCGCCCGATCCCTGACCGCCGGAGCGATTCAGTCCCTCGGTCGGTTAGAAGGGTACATGTTTTGCAGGTCCAGATTTAATTCGAGCACGTTGACGCGCGGTTCGCCGAAGATGCCGAAAGTGCGCCCGACAATATGCCCAGCCAATAGCGCAGAGATGTGCTCCTTTGGGAGACCGCGCGCGGCCGCCACGCGGCGAACTTGCAGCGCCGCATAAGCAGGGCTGATTTCGGGGTCCAGTCCGGAGCCGGAGGTCGTCAGCATATCGGCCGGGATCGGCTTGCCGGCAAGCCCGGGTTCGGCTTGATCCAGCACCTTGCGGTCCGCCGCGAGACGCTCAACCAGGACGGCGCTGGTCGGCCCGAGATTCGATCCTCCCGAATTGGCTGCATTATACGGGGCGGCGATTGTCTTAGTCGGATCGGCGGGATCGGCAGCGGTCGTCGCCGACGGCCGGCCATGAAACCACTCCGGACCCGTCCATTGCTGTCCGATCAGGCGCGACCCAATCACCGCGCCTTCTGCGCTGCGCAGAAGGCTGCCCTGCGCCTCGTACCGGAAGAGGGCCTGCCCGAGCCCGGTCACTGCGAGCGGGTAGACAAGGCCCAACAGAGCCCAGAGGAGAAGGGAAGCGCGCAGGGCCGGAAACAGGACTGTGAACACGTCAGCTCCTCAAAGGACTGCAGAGAGGCCGAGATCGATCAGCTTGATGCCGATGAACGGCGCTGCGAGGCCCCCCAAACCGTAGACCAGGAGGTTGCGATAGAAGGTCGCCTCGGCGCTGATCGGGCGAAACCGCACGCCGCGCAGTGCCAGCGGGATCAGCAGCAGGATGATCACTGCGTTGAAGATCAGCGCCGAAAGAATGGCGCTCTGCGGTGTTGCCAGCCGCATCACATTGAGCTGCTACAGGCCGGGCAGAGCGAGAAAGAACATCGCCGGGATCATCGCGAAATATTTGGCCACGTCGTTGGCAACAGAGAAGGTCGTCAATGCACCGCGGGTGATCAGCATCTGCTTGCCGATCGCGACCAGGTCGATCAGCTTGGTCGGGTCCGAATCGAGGTCGATCAGGTTCGCCGCCTCCTTGGCCGCATTCGTGCCCGAATGCATCGCCACCCCGACATCGGCCTGGGCGAGGGCAGGCGCGTCGTTGGTGCCGTCGCCGGTCATTGCGACGAGGCGACCCTGAGCCTGCTCCCGCCTGATCAGACGAAGCTTGTCCTCGGGTTTGGCCTCGGCGACAAAATCGTCGAGCCCCGCCTCCGCGGTAATCGCATGCGCGGTGATGGGATTGTCGCCGGTCACCATGACCGTGCGGATGCCCGTCGCGCGCAGCTGTGCCACCCGCTCGCGAATGCCCGGTTTGATCACGTCCGATAATGCGATGACGCCAAGGATGGCGCCATCTATCGATACGGCGAGGGGGGTGGCTCCCATTCTCGCGACCTCGTCCGCCGCTGCCCGAAGCCCCTCCGGCTCGGGCCTCCCGAAGTGTACGGCCACATGCCGGATGATGGCACTTACGGCACCTTTGCGGATGATCCGGCCGTCCGGCATGTCGGTGCCGGACATGCCCGTTTCGGCAGAGAAGTCGAGCCCTCGGGCCCCGTCCAGGTTCTGTTCCGGTTTGCCACCCTGCTCCCCGGCAAAGGCGACGACCGAGCGGCCCTCCGGTGTGGTATCGAAGAACGAGGCCAGATAGGCAGCCCTGGCGACATCCCTCCTCGTCCAACTGCCCAAGGGTATCAAACGAGTCGCCTGCCGGTCGCCAACGGTGATCGTCCCGGTCTTGTCGAGGATCAATGTCTGCACGTCGCCCGCCGCCTCGACGGCTCTTCCCGACATGGCCAGAACATTGAAGCGGACGGTGCGATCGATTGCGGCGATACCGATTGCGGAGAGCAGCGCACCGATCGTCGTCGGTATCAGGCAGACGAGAAGCGCGATAAGATCGGCGACCTGGATCCTAGCGTTCAGGTAGACGGCGACCGGCGCCATCGCCGCGACGACTATCACAAAGATCAAGGTCAGGACGGCGAGCAGGACGGTCAGCGCGATCTCATTGGGTGTCTTCTGGCGCCGTGCGCTCTCGACAAGGTGGATCATGCGGTCGAGAAAGCTCTCGCCCGGGTCTGCCGTGACGCGGATCAACAGGCTGTCCGAGATCAGCAGAGTGCCCGCCGTCACGCTTGAGAACATGTCGGTGCCGGGTTCCTTCATCACCGGGGCGGACTCGCCGGTGATTGCCGACTCGTTGACATACGCGACACCATCGACGACTTCGCCGTCGGTCGGGATGGTCTCATTCCGGTCAACCCGGACGAGATCACTTTTGCGGAGATCAGCGGGCCGGACAATCTCGGTTTCTCCCGAGGCTGTGACGCGCCGGGCGACCATTTCCCTCCTGGTCTGGCGCAGCGCATCGGCATGCGCCTTGCCGCGTCCTTCGGCCAGCGCCTCGGCCAGATTGGCGAACCACACCGTCAGCAGCAGGATGGCGGTGACCGCCGCGTTGTAGGC
>JAFAHP010000445.1 GCA_019237175.1 Alphaproteobacteria bacterium | reverse complement strand
CGGTGATGGGGCGCCAAGCGGCGATATTCCCGATGGTCAGATACCAATTCGGTGGCACTTCGGGCTTCTGTTCCCGGGTGCCGCACTTGCGCTCGCCAATGCAGCCGTGTTAAGGGCTTGCTCCGCACAAGCCGTGTTGACCCCATTTATCGGTGGAGGGGTGGCCGAGTGGCTGAAGGCGGCGGTTTGCTAAACCGTTACAGGACTTCAAATCCTGTCGGGGGTTCGAATCCCCCCCCCTCCGCCAATTCTTGTTCTTACTCCCATGACAAACATTGACAATTAGCAATCTTAGGGTGCGCCGACAAATTTGGCTCCCTGATTGAGATTGGGGTGGCCGGCAGCTCACACGGTTTCCCGCTGCACAGGCAAGGTGAACTGAAAAGTGGCGCCTTGGGATGGGTTCGCCGTGGCCCAAACGCGCCCGCCATGCGCCTGGACGATCGAACGGCAGAGCGACAGTCCCATACCCATGCCGGCGAGCTTGGTCGTGTAGAATGCGTCGAAGAGCCGATCCGAGCTCTCGGGTTCGATCCCTGGGCCGGAATCCTCTACGGCGACGAGCACACCGCCCGGTCCGTCCTGCTCGGTTCTGATCAGCAGCTTCCGCTCTGTCCCGCTCGATCCGCTCATCGCTTCCACAGCGTTGAGGATGAGGTTCAGCATCACCTGTTGAAGCTGGATCCGATCCCCCTGAACGGGCGGCAGGCCTTCGGCCAGCTGTGTCTCCAGCGACGTGCCGTTTCGGCGCAATTCGCTGCGGGTCAGAGCGATGACTTCGAGCATTTCCTCGTTGATATCGAGCCGGTCGTGCCGTGGCGGCACCCTCCTGACGAGCGCACGAATCCGGGCGATGACGTCGCGGGCCCGGCTGCCGTCGCTGACGATACGGCCGAGAGCCTGCCGGGCCTCCTCCAGATCGGGCGGCTCGGCGCCAAGCCAGCGCGACGCTGCATTGGCGTTGGTCAGCGCCGCGGCGATCGGCTGGCTGACTTCATGGACAATCGAAGCCGCGAGCTGGCCCGTTGCGGTCACGCGATTGGCGTGGGCGAGCTCGATCTGCGCGTCGCGCAACCGCACCTCTTGCCGACGCAATTCTTCCTCGGCGCGCTTCAGGTCCTCGATGTCCGTGCCCGCAGCGTACCACTCGACGATGGTTCCCTGCTTGTCGTGCAGCGGGACAAAACGTAACAGAAACCGACGATATTCTCCGTCGGCCCGCCGCACACGCGCCTCCTTCTCGAACGGCTCTCCAGCTGCGAGCGTTGCGCGCCAGTCGTGCATGGCGCGGTCGTCGGAATGTAGTGCATCCATCCAGACCCAGCTGCGTCCCCACTCCAGGGAGTGGCCTGTATAGTCGCGGAAACGTTGGTTCAAGAAGTCGGCCGAGCCATCACGCGAATTGCTCCAGACCACCGCAGGAATAGTGTCGATGATTGCTTGAAGCCGATCCCTCAGCGCCGCCGCTTCCCCCAACCTACGCGCCCGCTTCACGAGACCGGCGATGACGGACGAGGTGGTCGCGAAGGCGGCCACCGCCACCACGTCTTGTGGAGCATCGATTTGGAGGCTGAAGCGCGGCTCAGTAAAAAAGTAGTCCAGGCACGCCGCAGCGACGATCGAAAGAACGACCGTGGGAACGAGACGGCCCCTAAGGGAAAAGAGCACGACAACGATCAGATAGGCGAGACTCGCTGTACCGAGATTGAGGTCAAGCCGCAGACCACCAGCGGTCAGGACCGCCAGAGCACCGACGCCCAGCAATATCTCGGCTGCTGAAAGCCAGAATTTAGTCGTCCGGTTTTGGTCGATCGGCATACGAGGCAGTCCCACCGCTAGCGGATTCTGCCACGAGATGGTGTTCCTCCCAACCATCTTCGCCGGGAATCGACGTGAGCCCGACGCGATACCCGGCTGAAGCGAGCCGCTCGCCGCCGGCTCGTCGATCCGGCGGGGGTCAACGCTTCTCGTGTTTCGTCAGATAACGAGGGACGAGTGGATGCAAGCGAGCAGGTCGTTCTCGTCGAACGGCTTGCTCAAGTAACAAACGACCCCATCCTCCAACGCGCGCTCCCGCATGCTGTCGTCAGGGTAAGCCGTGATTAGAATGGTCGGGATGGTGTTTCCCGAGGCCACCAAGTGGCGATGCAGCTCAAGTCCGGTCATCCCCGGCATCTGCACGTCGGCGATCAGGCAGGCGGTGCAGGGGACCTGGCGGGAGCTCAAAAATTCTTCCGCTGATGCGAAGGCTTCGGCCGTATATCCCAACGACTTCATGAGCCCCCTGACCGCCTCGCGCATCGATTCATCATCGTCGACGACCGAGATCAGGGGCTTGGTTCTTGGCACTTCAACTCCTTCATCGCGGCTTCCGAGAGACCAAACACGCTGCCATCCCAGCCATCCGATGGGGCATTCGACAGCACTTCGAAAAGGTAAGACAAAACCGACCGGCTAGCGATTATACTTTGGTTTAAACAGAATTGCCGCGCGAGCGAAGGTGGTTGGTTGTCTGCGAATCTCGGCCGCAATAAAAAGCCTTTCTCCTCCGAACGCGCGATTTTAGAATGTTCCCGTTGCGAGATTTCCCGCTGCCCTGAGGGCAACGGCGCCTCTATTGCAGCGAGCCCGAACGATGTCTGCGCAGCCAACGATCATTATCGTCGATGACGATCCGGGAATCCGCGAGTCGCTCGAAGGCTTGCTGCGTTCCGTGGGCTTGCAAGTCAAGACGCTGGCTTCGGTGCCGGAATTCGTGAAAGAGGGGCGGCCGGAAGGACCGGCTTGCCTGGTGCTCGATGTCCGGCTGCCCGGTCAAAGCGGTCTCGATTTTCAACGGGAGCTCGCGGCGGCGAACATTCAAGTTCCGATCATCTTCATCACCGGATACGGCGACATCCCGATGTCCGTCCGGGCGATGAAGGGAGGAGCGGTCGAGTTCCTGACCAAGCCGTTCCGTGAGCAAGACCTGCTGGACGCGATCCAGCTGGGCCTGGCGCGAGATCGCGCGTGGCTGGAGAACGAAAAGGCAATCGCCGAGCTTCGAGCGCGCTTTGAGACTCTCACACCTCGCGAGCGTGAAGTAATGGCCTTGGTCGTGACGGGGCGCCTCAACAAGCAGATAGCTTACGACATCCGCATCAGTGAGATCACCGTAAAAGTCCATCGCGGCCAGGTCATGCGAAAGATGAAGGCAGCGTCTCTCCCTGATTTGGCTCGGATGGCCGACAAGCTGAACTTCACGGCGGAAAAACATCAGACCTGCTAGGCCGGCACTTGGGTCCAGCCTAGGTGGGCGTCTTAGTGCAGCCCTAAACCAAAGTATAATAAGAACGATTCTCAGGGGGCATCCACGCATCCGCAGGTGCAATAGCACGGTCTGAAGTGCCCCGTTAGCCTCAATCCGCTGTTCTGCTCCTTCCACCGGAGAGACCTTATGCAGGACCAACGGCAGCGGGTGCCTCGGGGTAAGTCGTCACTAGCCACGGAGGGGTCGGGCTGTGCAGGAACTGGCCTCGGGCTCGAATTCGGCCGTTTCCGCGTGCTGCTGCGCGAGCGGCAATTGAGCGTCGATGGCGTATCGATAGAGTTGGGGACGCGCGCCTTCGATCTCCTCCTGGTCTTGCTGGAGGCCGACGGGTCGCTGGTCACGAAAGACGAGCTCCTGCGTCGCGTGTGGAGAGGCATCGTTGTCGCGGAGGAGAACTTGAAGACTCAGATCTTTGCATTACGCAAGGCTCTCGGCGAAGACCGTGACTTTGTTCGCACCGAGTTCGGCCGCGGCTATCGGTTCACTGCCGCGGTTCGCTCGACCGTAGTCTCGAATGCTTGTCCGCGACCAGCGCGGCGGGGCTACCGGTCAAGTGAAAGCTTGCATCGCCAATGGGTTTCTCGGCGACCACCGCACGGTTGGTGTGTCCCGACGTCACTCTGGCGCTCGCTTTGATCCTGACACACTGAGGTCACTGGGTTGCACCGAGATTTGGGTAGCTCGGCCAAAAAAGGAGAGCAAACATGGCGTTAGGCGGTTTTCCAACAATCTTTAATCAGCCCACCCGCGGGCCGATCGTATCGAGAACCTCGTTGTGGAAAGTTGTGGGTTTTGCCGCCGGGCTCACCGTCAGCGCGTTCTCCTATCCGGTTCACGCTGCGCCGAACGGCGGCGATACTGTGCAGGGCCTCTACGACGCCTTGCTCAGCACGATGAAGAATGGTCGGATCCTGGGGCAAAGCGGTCGTTTTACCCAATTGGCGCCGGTTATTCGCCGCAGCTTCGACATCCCCTCGATGGCGCGGTTGTCGGTCGGCCCGTCCTGGGCCGCTCTGAGTGAGGCGCAGCGGCAGCAGATGACCGAAAGCTTCGGACGGTACATCTCGGCGATCTATGCCAACCGCTTCGACAGCTATGACGGGCAGAAGCTCGAGGTGACCGGCGAACAGCCCGC
Source organism: Alphaproteobacteria bacterium (assembly GCA_019237175.1). Lineage (GTDB taxonomy): Bacteria > Pseudomonadota > Alphaproteobacteria > ATCC43930 > CGMCC-115725 > AP-15. The sequence continues at coordinate 1,974 of JAFAHP010000445.1, read as the reverse complement.
GGCATCTGGAGTAATGGTGAAGAGCCAGATCATCAAGGCCAACGGTGAGCCGGTCAAAGTCGACTACATGATGCGCCACAGCGGCGACGGCTGGCTGATCTCCGACATCTATCTGGACGGGGCAATCAGCGAAGTGGCGACCCGGCGGTCGGAATTCGCTGCCATCCTCAAGAACGACGGCATCGACGGTCTGATCGCGGCGCTGAACCGCAAGGCTGGTATCCTGACTGGGACCACAGTAAGGGCCTTCTAGCCACTACGTGACCAGTTGACCGGTGAAGCATGTTTTTGTGATCCGTGCGCCCGTTTGAGGCCCTCTACCGCTCGGCAAAAATAACTGCTTGCGATTGCGGGACCAGACGGTCGTCCCCCGGAGGGTCAAGATTGGTACCGGCGGCCAACCGTCGCTACCAGTCTTTGACGGCGCGATCGATCGGGTCGGATTGTCGAACCCGGTGAAACCGCCCGGGTGGGTTCAGTGGGCGAGCGCGTAGCTGAAGCAGTCGCGGGGCTCGAGGGAAAGGTTCGGGTGGACGAGCCAGCGGCGCAAAGTGCCTTCACGGGCGAGCCCGGCTTTTTCCATGACCCGCGCGGAAGCCAGGTTATCAACATCGCAGACCGCCCCGATCCGCCAAATGTCCGGTGTCGCCAATGCCCAGCGCGCGACCTCGGTCAGGGTCTCGGTCATCAGGCCGCGGCCCCAGAACGGCTGCGCCAGGACATACCCGAATTCGAGCCGGTGGGGCTCCGGCCGGCGCAAATCGAAGGCGCCGATAAGCCGGCTGTCCGTGCGGCCGACGAGCACATAGGTACGCGCACGCGCCGGCGAGGCGGCAAGGCAGCGGGCAATGTAGGCTTCGGTGTCGACAAGGCTTTGGTGCGGGCGCCAAGTCAGATAGCGCACGACCTCCGGCTCCTGAGCATAGCCGGCGAAGATCGCGGGCGCGTCGTTGGGGGCGATCGGGCGCAAGCTCAGCCGTTCGGTCTCGAAACCGCTGGGAAGCACCGCGGCTGCTCGTGCCGTCAAATCACATAGTCGGGCAGGCTCTGATCCATTTCGAGCGCCGGGACGGCGCCGTGCGACCAGGCGACGACACGCGCCGGGACACCGGCGACGGTCGCCCGCGGCGGCACATTCGAGAGCACGACGCTGCCGGCGCCGACCTTGGCCTCGCGGCCGATTTCGACATTGCCCAGCACCTTGGCCCCGGCGGCCAGCAGCACGCCGTCGCGGACCTTTGGGTGGCGGTCGCCGCGTTCCTTTCCGGTGCCGCCCAGGGTCACCTCATGCAGGATCGACACGTCATTGCCGATAACCGCGGTCTCGCCGACGACGAGACCGGTGGCGTGGTCGATAAACACGCCGGTGCCGATCGGCACAGCGGGATGAATGTCGACCGCAAATACCTCGGACACCCGGCTCTGCAGGAAGTGGGCAAGATCGCGCCGCCGGGTCTGCCACAACCAATGGCCGACGCGGTGCCACTCGAGCGCATGAAACCCCTTGTAATAGAGAAACGGCGTCAGATAGCTCTCGGCCGCCGGGTCGCGGGTCCGGATCGCGACGAGATCGGCGGCCGCCGCGGCGACGATCGCGAGATCGTGAAGCATTGCCGACCGCGCGAGTTCGGCGAGACGCCCGGCCGGCAGCGCCGCGTCGGCGAGCTTGTCGGCGAGCACCGCGCCGAGTGCCGCGGCAAAACCGTCATGATCGAGCACCGCGCGGTTGAGCAGGGGCGCCAGAAGTTCCTCGCTGCCCGCCGCCCGTATCGCTTCGGCGCGCAACGCCGACCACAGCATGATTTCGCCCGATGGCGGGATCTCGGACTGCGATCCGGCGCCAGCCGGTCCCGGAAAGCCGATGTCGTTCATGGGTGCTCACTCCTTTGACTGGGAGCCTAGCATGGCGAACGTACAAAGCGACAGAAGCCTTGCTGGGTCCTATGGTTCGAGCCGCAAAACATCATCCGGGCG
>JAFAHP010000417.1 GCA_019237175.1 Alphaproteobacteria bacterium | reverse complement strand
GGCAATTTACGCACCTTCGAGGCGGAGGCCGAGGCGGTGTTAGACAATCGGTAGATCTTGGGGACGAGCGTCAAAGAGGTCATTAAAAAGTTGCGCGCCGATCCCGACACCGTGCATCAATTCGAGGAAGCCTACGGGCATCCGCCCGATCGCTCGAGCCTGCTGGACGCGATCGCCACCTACGTGCAGTCGCTGCTGACCCCGGGGAGCCGGTTCGACCGTTGGCTCGGCGGCGACGCCGCAGCCCTTTCGGCCGAGGAGTTGAACGGCTATCAGCTGTTCAAGTCGCTAGGCTGCGTCTCTTGTCACCAGGGCGTGAATGTCGGTGGCAACCTGTTCGAGCGGCACGGCATCTTTCATCCGCTCGCCTCGCCGAAACCCGAAATCCTGCGGGTGCCGAGTCTGCGCAATGTGGCCACGACCCCGCCCTATTTCCACGACGGCTCCGCACCAACCCTGCAGGAGGCGGTGCGCCAGATGGGTCATGCCCAGCTCGATCAGAAGCTCTCCGACCAACAGGTCGACGCGATCGTTGGGTTTCTGAACACGTTGACGGGGACCTATCGCGGTTCTCCTGTGGTCGCTGCGCCGCCATGAGAATGTCGCCGGCCGCGGCTGTCGTGCCCGCTTTGCTGGTGCTGCTGACGTGGTTGTCGTTTCGTGCGATCGATCTGGATGCGGAACGGTATGATCGCGCGCTCAAGGCGCTCGACCGCTTCACGATGATTGAAATTGCGCTGCACCGGGATGTCCTCAGCGCACGCGCCGGAATATTGCGCAACTATGATCCATTGGTGCGAGCGGTCGGCGCGCTGCGGGAAGCGCTCGATCGATTGCATGACAATTCGTCGGCGGACGCGGAGGAAGCGGCGGCGATCGATCGATTTGCGGCAGCGACCAAGCGGCAGGAGGAACTGACCGAGCAATTCAAGACCGACAATGCGCTGCTGCAGAATTCCCTCGCTGATTTCCTGCTGTTCAGCGCCCGCCTTTCCGCGTCGGCGGAGAACGCGACGCTGGCTGCCGGCGTCAGCGCGCTCGCGGCCTCGATGCTGCAGCTGACGCTCGACACGTCTGCGGCAGCCGCGAACGAGGTCACCGCAAGGCTGAGCGGGCTCGCCACGCAACCTGTTACCGCGGGTGAAAGCGACACCGTGCAGGCGTTGCTGGCGCACGGGAGACTGCTACGCGACTTGCTGCCGACGACCGATAGCGTGCTGAAGGCATTGCTCGCCGCGCCGGGCAAGGCAGAGTTAACGACCCTTCGCACGATGATCCTGAAGCGCCAAGCCCAGTCGAGGGCAACGGCACGGGTATTCCGGCTTTTGCTGTACGCAACCTCGCTGTTTCTGGTGGGGGTTCTTACCCACTTCGGGCTGCGGCTGCGCGCAAGGACCCTGACATTGCGGCGGCGCGCCTCATTCGAGCATCTGATCGCCGGCATTTCGACGCGGCTGATTGAAACCCAGCGGCAGGAGATCGGCGCGCATATCGACCGCGCGCTGGCCGAACTGGCGGAGTATCTCGGCGCGGACCGCGCCTATCTTGTGATCTCGGCCAGCCCGACTCGCATGCATCGTTGGTGCAGGGCCGGGACGACCTTTCCGCCAGGCTGGCCCGATGCGGTGCCGGAGTTGGCAACCCGGTTCAAAGCGACCCCGGGGGGCATCATCCATATCCGTGCCGTAGGCCGGCTGGCTTGCGGTGCGGACAAGGCCGTCCTCGCGGCCGCCGGGTTGCAAGGCTGGGCCTGCGTCTCCAAACCGGATGAGGCCCCCGCAATGGTCCTCGGCTTTGACGCATTGCGCCCCGGCATCATCACGCAACCCGGCGAATTCGGATTGTTGCGAACGGCTCTCGATGCCATCGCCAATGCCGTGCATCGGGAACACCTCGAGCAGGAACGTGCCCGGCTGGAGACGAATCTCCAGCACGCCCGTCGCATGGAAACTGTCGGTGCTCTTGCGAGTGGGATTGCGCACAACTTCAACAATATCGTTGGAGCGATTCTCGGCCATACCGAAATGGCCGAGGCGCAGTTGGCTCCCGACAGTCGCCCGGCCCATGACATCAAGGAGATCCGCCGTGCCGGAGAGCGGGCGCGTGATCTGGTGGAACAGATCCTCGTATTCGGCGGGCGTAGGGATTCGCAGCGGCGGCCGGTGAGCATAAAAAACCTGGTCGCCGAGACGAGCTCATTGCTGCGTGCCTCACTGGCTTCTGGGATCGAACTGGTTATCCACGGGGTGCCGGAGGCAGCCGTTGTATCGGGGCAGCCCGGACAACTGCAGCAGGTGCTTCTCAACCTTTGCAATAACGCCGCCCAGGCGATAGATCAGGCCGGGCGCGTCGAGGTCCAGACAGAGGTGCACGAGGTGACCGGAGCGCGGTCGCTGACCCAAGGGGAGCTTCGGCCGGGCCGCTATGTGCGCATCGCGATCAGCGACGTCGGACGTGGTATTGACGAAACGACTTTGAGGCACATCTTCGAACCGTTTTTCACCACGCGCCCAGCCGGCAATGGCCTGGGACTCGCGACGGTTCGCGAGACCGTGCGGGAGCATGGCGGTGCCATCCATGTCTGGAGCGCGTCGGGCGTCGGCAGCCGTTTCGAGGTTTGGCTGCCCTGTACTGCCGAACCACTGTCGGCCCCGGACGACAGCCTGCGCAATTTCTCGCTCGGCCGCGGCGAGACGGTGCTGGTCGTCGAGGATGCAGGAGAGCGGCTGCTTGCCGACGAGGAAATGCTGGCGGCGCTCGGCTATGAGCCGGTCGGGTTTATCTGTGCAGGCGACGCATTGGCGGCGTGCCGAGCGACGCCGAACCGCTTCGACGCGCTGTTGGTCGGCCATTTGACGCCGGCCAATTCGGCCCTCGATCTGGCTGCGAAGCTGCGCCAGAGTGTACCGGATGTGCCGATCCTGCTGGCCACTGCGTCGGCCGGTGAGGTCCACGCCGATGCTCTGGCAGCCGCCGGGATCTCCGAGATTGTGCGCCTGCCTCTCGTCTCTGCCGAAATCGCGTCGGTCTTGGCGCGCTGGCTGCAGTTCCGGAAATTGCGGTCGCCTAGCTACGACCGTAACGCATTCGCCCAGTACTGAAATCGTTCCGTAGCGCTGCCTGCCCATTCTCTTCATCGCGACAAATGAAGAGGCTGGACATGACTGCAAAGATCAGTGTGCCGCGCCGTGCGCGCAAGAGAAGCGGCGTTCGCAGCATATTTGGGCGGTTGGCCACTGCAGCGGTCGGCGCTGGGCTTGTCGCGATATCGATGAATGCGTTCGGCGCCGATCCGGCAGTTGGTTACTCCCATACGGTCGCTGCCTCACCGCACTCCGCATCGACCGGTCGCCGGTCAATCCCGGCCAGTCTGATCGATCCCCCGGACCGGGAACCAAATCGCCTGGTGCAACGCGCCATATTGGTCGATCAACTCTACGACGATCTGATGCGCTCATCCGGATGCGTGCTGGCGTCGAGAAAAGCCTCGACCGGGGGAGGATGTTGAAAACAGTCCTCTTCGCCGCGCTTCAGCGAAAGAGGTCAAAGAGCGATTCCGGCATCCCGCCGGTTGCCGGTGGATGTTGATGGTGCCTCCTCTCGCGTCGCGCTGACGAACAGACCTTCGCCGGAGCGCGGTGCAACGACGAAGCTGCGCCGTAAAGCGGACCGTCGGCCGCGTGCGACATAACCGCGTATGACCGCTATCACCCTCAAGAGGAGAATCGCGCTCGATAATCCTGCG
>JAFAHP010000322.1 GCA_019237175.1 Alphaproteobacteria bacterium | reverse complement strand
GCTGGTCGGACTGATCCACGCTTTTGACATCGATATTATGTCCGGCCGTTCCTACGCGCTGTTCCCGGTGGGCGACGGTGATCCGGCCAAGCTTGCGGCCGAACTCGAAAAGGTGCTGCAATCGCAAGGTGAGAGTGCGCTCTCCGGAATCGTGCAGGTGTTGCCGATGGAGCGGGTCAATGCCGTGCTCGTGGTCTCGGCGCAGCCGCGCTACCTCGATGCCGCCGAGCGGTTTTTCCATTTGGCCCAGCGGGTTGAAGACGCAACCGCGCGAAGTTGGCATGTCTATTACGTGCAGAACGGGCAGAGCGCCGATCTCGAAGCATTGCTGCAACGGGCGTTCACGCCAGGCAATGTCTCACCAACTCCCCCACCGCCCGGCGCGACCGCGCCGGGTGCGACGCCGGCGGCGCTGGGCTTTGGCGCCGCTCCCGGAGCCAACCCTTCGCTCGGCGGTGCGGCGGGCGGCATCAGCTCGACCGGTACCGCGGGCGCTACCGGAGCAGCTGGCGCCGGAACAGCCGCGGGTGGTGGCGGATTGGGGTCGGCGCTCGCGGCCGCTGCACCGACGGCTGCTGCAGCCGAGACGCCGGCAACCGAGCCACTGTCAACCGAAACCGGTCCGGGTGCTGCTGGAAACGTCAACCGGATGCGGATCATTGCCAATCGCACCAACAACGCGCTGCTGATTTACGCTACGCCGGTCGAATATTCAGTTGTAGAAGGAATGTTGCGGAAAATAGATGTCATTCCGCTGCAGGTATTGATCGAAGCGACCATTGCCGAAGTGGATCTCAACGATCAACTGCAATACGGCACTCAGTTTTTTTTCAAGACCGATCATGCGGCCGAAACATTGGGGCCTAATAGCCTAAATCCCAACTTACCGCCGGTCGTGCCGCTTGGCGGCCTCAGCTATCCGTCGAACTCGCCGTATTTCATCCTAAGCAGGGCGCCACAGTGGGCGATTGAGGCGCTGGCCTCGGTCACCAAGGTCAAAATTATGTCCGCACCCGAGATCATGGTGCTCGACAACCAGGCGGCGCGCCTGCAGGTCGGCCAGCAAGTGCCGGTGTTGACTGGAACCGCGACCAGCACGCTGGCGGCGGGCGCACCGGTCGTCAATAGCGTCGACTACCACGAGACCGGGGTCATCATGCAGGTGACGCCACGCGTGAACACCGGCGGCTTGGTGAGCCTCGACATCGCCCAAGAGGTCAGTGACGTCGCCGCCGCAGCCACCAATACGGTCATGGGTTCGCCAACTTTTAACGATCAGGTATTTCGCACCCGGGTGGTGGTGCAAGATGGGCAAACCGTCGGGATGGCCGGATTAATCCGCGACAACGTCGATGAGGGCAACGCCGGCCTGCCATTTCTAAAAGAGATCCCGCTCGTCGGCACACTGTTCTCGACCCAGAGCAAATCCCGCGTCCGTACCGAGCTGCTGGTGCTGATCACGCCGCATGTCGTGCACGATCAGCGCGATGCCCGAGCGCTGACCGAGGATCTCCGCAGCCAGTTGATCAACGCCGGTCTCGTGCCGCAACAGGTTCAGCATGCCCCGGTAACAGGATCACCGAACCCGAATGGATTGTAACCCGGTGCGATGGTGGCGGCGCGTGCAATTCGAGAACCGCAGCGCCGGTTTCGCGCTTTTGATCGTCTTGTGGACTTTGGTGCTGGTCGCATTTTTGGTGCTGCACTTGACGACAGGCGGCCACACCGAGATGCGCATCGCGACCAACCTCGAATCAAACGCGGTTGTGATGGCTGCGGCCGACGGGGCGATTTCGGCGGCTATCTTCAACCTGACGGCGCCGCAACCGGACGAGCGCTGGCCCACCAATGGCGTCCCACACGAACTGACAATCGGTAATTGCTGGGTCGAGGTACGGCTTGAGAACGAAGCCGCGCGGATCAATCCCAACCTCGCCTCGCCGGCCCTGCTCGAAGCGCTTGCGCGTGTAGTCGGCACCGATCCTCGCAGTGCACGGCTTATCGCTCAGGCGATCGCCGATTGGGTCGGGTCTTCGCCGACGCCCACGCCGCCAGACACGCTGAAGGCGCAGTATCAATCCGCCGGCCTCGACTATGCACCGCCGGGAGCACCGCTGGCGAGCATGGACGAACTTACCCGAGTCCTGGGTGTCTCTCCCGAACTTTATTCAGCGCTAAGACCGCACCTGACCCTCTATGGCCCGCCGGAACCCGAGCCGGGCGGAACCGATCCGGTCGTCGCCGCGGCCGTGGCCGAGACGCCGCGCGCGGTTCAAGCGCAAATCCCGGGCGCGCCGGTTCCGCCAGATACGTTGACCGTCAGGATCATTGCCACCGCGACGGGGCTGGGTAACGCACGATTGAGCCGAACCGCGATCGTCCGCGTCAGCTCTTCGCTGCCCCAAGGGTATGCTGTCTTGGCATGGCGCAACACGATCGAGTGATGCCGGGCACGACGCGAGGGATCAGTCGTTCATGATTTCTGCATCGGAGCCGGCGCCGCCGGGCTTGCCGCTCGGGCCAAGCGAATAGAGGTCGTATTCGTGTCCCGAGCGTTCGCTCGGCATCCGGTAAAGGAATGGATGGCCCCACGGGTCTTGCGGCAGCGCGTCCCCCTTCAAGTAAGGTCCGCTCCAGTGATCGACCCCGTCCGGGCGAACCAACAGAGCCTGCAGCCCTTGCTCGGTGGTCGGATAGCTGCCGACATCGAGCTTGTAGATATCGAGTACGCTGGCGAGTCGCTCGATTGATTGATGAGCGATTTTTTCTTTGGCAGAGCCGAGCTGCCGCAGTGCTGCCGGTGCCACAAGACCGATCAACAGCCCGAGGATCGCGAGAACGACCAACAGTTCGAGCAAGGTGAAACCATGCTGCCGGTGGCCAGGGTCGGATCGGCCGCGAACGCGGTCGGTGCGAATAAATGGCAGTTTACGCAAGATGCGGCCTCTGCAGCTTAACCACCCCAATATTGCTGGGGGAAATAGGCAGCTTCATGGCGCGATTTTTTGCCCGATTTGAAAGCCTCGGATTTGGATGGTCGGAGCTGCCATCGGCGGGTTCCCGCAGCACACATTCAAAAAATAATGATAGCAAGGGTGATCGCTAGGCCCCTCCCTTCCCTCCCTCGCTTGCCGGGCAGGGTTAGGTGGGGGCGGCCTACCGCAGCGACTGGATATAGAGAATCAAATTGTCGATCTCGCTTCGGGTCAGCGCCAGATCCGGCATTGCGCCATGCGGATGCGCCAAAAATGTACGCAGCTGGTCGGTGTCGAGGCCGCTCTTCGCGATCGCGATAAAGCTCGGGGGCCCTTGGGGGACAGTGCCCGTCTGCTTGCCGCCAATAACATGGCACCCCGCGCACCAGAGTTGCGCAATCGCGCGGCCGCTGGCGGCGTCGGCCCATGCCGCCTGTGCGCCGAACGCGGCTAGCATCAGCAACATCGATAGGGTGTTCACTACGGCATCACGCATTCGAGCTTCCGTCGAGCGTCGAGAACAATACTTCCTCATGATCGAGGGCTTCCCAGGGCCCCTCATTCGTGGGTGTCGATGCGGCTTCGGCTGGGCGAAGCGCCGATCGAATGGTCCGCTCATGGGACCTTGCGCATATGATCTTCGACGCGGCGT
>JAFAHP010000492.1 GCA_019237175.1 Alphaproteobacteria bacterium | reverse complement strand
CCTGCCGGGCCTACCATGCGCCGCCGGTCCAGTCGAACCACGGAAAGTTCAGCTGGCTTCACCCTCGGTAAGCGGCCTCCAAGGCCGCGATGTCGAATTTTTTCATCATGAGCATCGCCTTGGTCACGCGTGCGACCTGCTCCGGCGCGCCCTTCTCGATCATCTCGCCGATGACTCGCGGCCATGCCTGCCACGACAAACCGTATTTATCCTTGAGCCAGCCGCATTGCCCGGCCTCTCGATCGGCTGACAACTTCTCCCAGTAATAATCGATCTCCGCTTGCGTTTCGCAAGGAATCAGGAAGGAAACAGCCTCGCTAAACTTGAACGTTGGCCCCGCACTGATCGCCATGAACGGCTGTCCACCCAATTCAAAGGCGACAATGTCGCAATTGCCGCTCGGTGTTGGCACGCCCTCGATTGTCGATTGATGCGTGATTTTGGAATTGGGGAACACTGAGCAATAAAAGGCCGCAGCTTCCTTAGCTTCTTTGTCGAACCACAGATGGGGCGTGATTCTCGGTGAGCTGGCGATGAGGCTGGGTATTTTATTTCTCCTATCGGTTGTCACGAGACCTGTGCCAATTCGCGCGTGCGGGTCGATTGCGATGCGGCCAGGTGGTCCTTGGCGAGGACCGTGTAAACCGCGGGCAGCACAAACAAAGTAAACAGCGTTCCGATCGACATGCCGGCGACAACCACAACGCCGATCGAAAAGCGGCTCGCAGCACCCGCCCCACTCGCGGTCAATAGCGGAATTAAACCGACGACCATCGCTGCCGTGGTCATCAGGATCGGCCGCAGACGCACTCGGGCGGCCTGCTCGATCGCACGGCGCCGATCGAGCCCGTCGTTGATTTGCAACTCTCTGGCAAACGCAACCATCAGAATTCCGTGTTTGCTGATCAACCCAATCAGGGTCACCAGCCCGACCTGGGTATAGATGTTCATCGTCGCCAAGCCAAAGAACAGCGGCAACATCGCCCCAAAGATCGACATCGGCACACTGATCATGATCACCAGCGGGTCGCGCAGGCTCTCGAATTGCGCTGCCAACACCAGGAAAATGACGATCAGCGCGAAGACAAAAGTGACCGCCAGCTGATTACCCTCGCGCACGTAAAGCCGCGTGTCGGACAAATAATCGTGGCTGAAACCGGTCGGCAGATTTTTCACTTGGCTTTCGAGAAAATCGACCGCCTGCCCGGTCGTGACCCCCGGCATCGGCACCGCCTGAAAGGTGGCGGAATTCAGCTGATTGTATTGGGTGAGCGCATTGGGTTCGGTTTCTGTGTCGAGTGTGACGAGGTTGGATAACGGCACCGGCTGCCCTGCTGCCGATTTGACGTAGTAGCGGGTCAGCGTCTCGGCCGAGAGCCGGTCCATCCGCGGCACCTGGGGGATCACCTCGTACGACCGGCCGCCGAGATTGAACCGATTGACGTAATTCTCGCCGACCAGCAAAGCCAGTGTGTCGCCGATCGACTGCATCGTGATCCCCAAATCGTTCGCCTTGGAGCGGTCGATATGGACATGGATCACCGGCTGGTTAAACGCCAGATCGCTGTCGACAACGATAAACATGCCGCTTTTGCGCGCCGCCGCCTTGATCTTCTCCATTTCGAGATAGATCGATTTGAAGTCGCCGGGCGAGTAGATCACCATCTGGACCGGCAGGCCGCCGATCGTGGCCGGCAGCGGCGGCAGCGAAAACACGAACGCCGAGAGGCCTTCGACGGCACTGACCTTTTTCTGAACCAAAGGCTTCAGCTGCTGCGCCGAACGCTGGCGCTCACCCCATGGCTTCAGGATGACGCCGGCGATGCCTTGGTTCGGGCCGTAACGGCCGTTGACGATAAACCGCAAAAAGCTCTCGGGAAACGAACTCAGCGCGTGGTCGAGCTTGGCGTTGTACGAGTCGGCGTAGTCGAGATTGGCGTATTGCGGCGCCTTGGTCAGCGCGAACAGCACCCCCTGATCCTCCTCGGGCGCCAATTCGGCTTTGGTGTTGAGATACATGAAGACCAGGCTCGCGAGCACCGCAGCGCCGAACAACGCGGTCACCGGCCGGTAGTCGAGCGAGCGCTCGAGGCGGCGGCCGTACCATCCAGCGAGGCGGGAAAAGCCGCTGTCGATCACCCGCACAAAACGGCCGTGCAGCATCTCGCGGGTCAACAGCAACGAGCACATCATCGGCGACAAAGTCACCGCAACGACGCCGGAAATGATCACCGACCCGGCAAGGGTAAACGCAAATTCACGGAAGAGGGCGCCCGTTACCCCGCCGAGAAAGCCGATGGGGGCGTAGACCGCCGCCAGGGTCAGGGTCATCGCGATGACCGGCCCGGCGATTTCGCGCGCCCCAATCAATGCCGCCTGAGCCGGTGTCAAACCCTCCTCGATATGGCGGTAGACATTTTCGACGACGACGATCGCGTCGTCGACGACGAGCCCGATCGCCAGGACCATTGCCAACAAGGTCAAGAGGTTCAGGCTGAACCCGAGCGCCGCCATGATCATCCCGGCGCCGATCAGCGAGAGCGGGATCGTGACGATCGGGATCACGACCGAGCGCAGGCTGCCGAGGAACAAAAAGATGACCGCCACGACGATGATGACGGCGGAGGCGAGCGACGCCTTGACCTCGTCGATCGAGGCTTGAATGAACTTGGTCGAATCGTAGGCAACCTCCATCCGCACCGAAGGCGGCAGATTGCGCTGGATCTCGGGCAGGTCGGCGCGTACCCCCTGGACGAGGCTCAACGGATTGCCCGACGGTGTGGCCTGGACCCCGATGAATACCGC
>JAFAHP010000780.1 GCA_019237175.1 Alphaproteobacteria bacterium | reverse complement strand
CGCAATTTGCAACGCGCCTTGCCCGAGCTTTCGGACCGCGAGATTAGTGGCATCGTCGCTGCGATGTGGGACAATCTCGGCCGCGTCGCTGCCGAATACCCGCACCTTCGCGAGATCCGGGTCTTCGAGCCAGGCGACCGGGTCGAGACGCACGGCTTTGAGCACATGGACCGGGCTGTCGCCGCGGGCCGGCGGATGATCATCTTCTCCGGTCATATCGCCAACTGGGAGATCGGGATGCTCGCCGCGGTCCAGTACGGGATCCGGGTCGCTCAGATCTACCGCGCCGCCAACAACCCGCTGGTCGACCGCATGATCACCCGCTTCCGCGGCGACGGCGGCGAGCTAATCCCCAAGGGTGCGGTCGCCGCACGCCGCGCCATCGCCACCCTGCGCCACGGCGCCCATTTGACGATGCTGGCCGACCAGAAGCTGAATGACGGCATTCCGGTGCCGTTTTTCGGGCGACCGGCGATGACCAGCTCGGCGCTCGCCTCACTCGCTTTGCGCTTCGACTGCGATGTGCTGCCGGCCCGGGTCGAGCGGCTGAAGGGCACGCATTTCCGGTTGACCGTGTTCCCGGCGCTGACGCTGCCGCGCAGCGGCAACCCCCACGCCGACATTGCCGACTTGATGGCCCAGGTGAATGCGGTCCTAGAATCGTGGGTCCGAGAACGGCCCGAAGAATGGTTTTGGGTACACCGGCGCTGGCCGGATTAGCCGGCCCGGCGCGCCCTCAGGTCGTGACCCGTCTCTCCTCGACCACCACCGTCTCGACGATGGCCTCGGTTTCGTACATCCACCGGCTCAGCAGCCCGGCGATGACCGCGCCGATGATCGGGGCGATCCAGAACAGCCACAGCTGAGCGATAAATTCGCCTCCGGCGAAAAGCGCCGGCCCGGTGCTGCGCGCCGGGTTGACCGAGGTGTTGGTGACCGGGATCGACACCAGATGGATCAGGGTCAGGGTGAGACCGATCGGGATGCCGGCAAAGCCCGCCGCGGCACCCTTCGAGGTGGTGCCGATGATGACGAACAGAAAGAAGAACGTCATCACCACCTCACTGATGAAGCAGCTCCCGAGACCGTATTTGCCCGGGCTCAGATCGCCGTAGCCGTTGGAAGCAAACCCGCCGGCGACCCAGCCGGGTTTGCCCGATGCGATCAGCCAGAGGACCAAGGCGGCGACGATCGCGCCGATGACCTGGGCGATGATATAGGGGATGACGTGCTTGCTGGCGCAGCGCCCCGCGGTCCACAAGCCGATCGTGACCGCCGGGTTGAAATGGCCGCCCGAGATGTGACCGACCGCGTAGGCCATCGTCAGCACGGTCAAACCAAAGGCGAAGGCCACACCCAGAAAGCCGATTCCTGTATTGGGGAAGGTTGCTGACAGCACGGCGGCGCCGCAGCCCCCCAAGACCAGCCACCAAGTGCCGAAAAACTCGGCAATTACGCGCCGCGACATATCGCTTTCCATCGATGTCCCCCGACATCAATTGATCCGTTAATAGTTTACCAGTTGAATGCTGAACCCACAATGATCCCGAAAGTATGAGAGGGATGGGCGGATTCCCCTGCAAACAGCGGAATTGCGCTGTTTTCCCTCTGTAAAGCGCCTTTCAGGCCCCATGTATCTAAGATAGATCAATAACTTGCATCTGATTCCGCTGATCGGCTAACAGCGGAATTTTTTCCGCTGTTCAAGGCGTAAAATCCGCTGATCAGGTGATTTGCAGCGGAATTCGGCGACGGGCATGTGCGCTTGTGATGACCCGGCGCATTTGTGCTAGGTTCGTTTACCATCAGAGGGAGTTCGAAGCATGCCGCAGGCCAAGCTCGCGCCGAATCTGCCGGACTGGATGGTGCAACACGCCAACCGTTATCTCTCCAGCGGCGGTACCGAAGGGCACATGTACAAGGTCACACCGCCGGGCCTGTCGGAGATGACGGTGCCCGCGCTGCTGCTGACGACGACCGGCCGAAAATCGGGGGAGCGGTTCATCTTCCCGTTGTTCTACGGAAAAACCGGCGACAGCTATATTGTTGTCGCCTCGAAGGGCGGGGCACCCCAACACCCCGGCTGGTACCGCAACCTGCTCGCCAACCCCGAGGTCGAGGTGCAGGTCGGCACGGCGAAGCAGAAGGCGCGGGCGAGAACCGCCACCGGCGAGGAGCGTGCGCGGCTCTGGCAAAAAGCGCTGGAATTCTGGCCGCCCTACGCCGACTACCAGCGCAAGACCGAGCGCGAGATCCCAGTCGTCGTGCTCGATCCCGTCCGTTAGATTCGTGGTCACCATTACGGGAGGAACGCAGCAATGGCACAAGTTGGAGCCGGCAAATACAGCTACGAGCTAATCCGTGATTTCTGCAAATTGCCCGCCGGGGAATCCTTCGGTCTGGTCAGCCGGGTGGCGGCCGATGCGCAGGACCGTGTCTACGTCTTCCAGCGCAAGGACCCGCCGGTCGTGGTCTTTGACCGCGATGGCAAGTATCTCGGCGCCTGGGGCAGCGGCGAGGTCACCGACCCGCACGGTCTGAAAATTGTCGGCGATACCGTCTACACCACCGACCGCTCCGACTCGGTCGCAAAGTCGTTCACGTTGGATGGCAAGCCGCTCTTGGAGCTCGGCCAGCGCGGCCGGCATTCCGACACCGGCAACGTCACCAACTGGCTGGCGGAGCGCGCGGCGGGACCGTTCAACCATCCAACCGAGATGATCGCCCATCCCAATGGCGACCTCTATGTGACGGACGGCTACCGCAACGCCCGCGTGCATCGCTTTACGCGCGACGGAAGGCTGGTCAAATCGTGGGGCGAGCCGGGCCGTGGCGCGGGCCAGTTCCATTTGCCGCACACCATCGCCATCGATGACGACGGCAAGCTCTATGTCGGCGACCGGTCGAACAAGCGCATCCAGATCTTCACCCCGGAGGGCGATTATCTCACCGAGTGGACCGGCATGGGCGGCCCCAACGACATCAGCCGCGGCAAGGACGGCAATTTCTACATCGCCGAGCAGGAAGACGACGGCAAGCCGGCCCAGGTCTGCGTCCGCGACGGCCGGGGAAATGTGCTCGCCCGCATGGAGAGCCGCCATGTCCACGGTGTCGGCGTCGACTCCCGCGGCGACATCTACGCCGGCCTGACCCAGGACCGCAGCGTCGACAAGTTCGTGCGAGTAGGCTGAGCGTTCTGGCGGCAGCGTCGCGACTACCCGTGCTTGCTTAGGGGTGCGGCGCGTCGAGCTTTCTCCGGCTCACGGGTTTGACATTGATCTCGCCTTCGTGCTGGCGAGCCTGTGCCAAGTCGTAGGCCATTTGGAGTCGGAGCCAGGTTTCCGCTCCGCCGCCAAAAGCCTTGTCGAGCCGGATCGCCATGTCGGCCGAAATGCCGCTCTTGCCGTTGACGAGATTGTTGAGCGTTTGCCGGGTCACACCCAAAACCTTCGCCGTCTCGGTGATCGTCAGGCCGAGCGGCTCGATGCAATCATGCCTTACGGATAGGCCGGGGTGAGGTGGGTTCTTCATCGTCATGGTCGGGCCTCTTAGTGGTAATCGACTAGATCGACATCCGTCGCGTCACCCTGTTCGAAGCGAAAGATGATGCGCCAGTTGGCGCGGACAGTGATGCTCCAGTAACCGGCGAGGTCACCGCGCAGCGGGTGCAGCCGGAAGTCCGGTAGGTCGAGCTGTTCCGGCCCGGTAACCTCGTCGAGTCGCGCCAGCATGCGGGCGATCTTATCGATATGCTCCGGGTTCAGCTCGCGACGGTCGTCGTCCTCGTAAAGGCGGCGCAAGCCTCGATGTCGAAAGCGCCGGATCATAAAATTTACGCTATCATGACAATTGTCACTTGTCACCGGTTCGCGAAGAGAAACCCGCCGTGCCGATCGCAGCGATATTGAAAACGTAGCCCGCCCCATTGAGATAGGCGGCGCGATCCCGCGTCGCTGAGGCACCGGTCGAGGTTGAACGTTTCCCTGAAGGTGCTCGACCACAGGAACGGATTGCTGGTGTGCGGCTGCTGATGGCCGGCGGCAATTGCCTGAGCGACGGTGCGCGGCTCTGCCGACGGAAGGCCGGTCATATCGTGGGGCGCGGTCGAACAAGCGCATCAGATCTTCACCCCGGAGGGCGATTATCTCACCGAGTGGACCGGCATGGGCGGCCCAAACGACATCAGCCGCGGCAAGGACGGCAATTTCTACGTCGCCGAGCAGGGAGACGACGGCAAGCCGGCCCAGGTCTGCGTCCGCGACGGCCGGGGAAATGTGCCCGCCCGCATGGAGGGCCGCCATGTCCACGGCGTCGGCGTCGACTCCCGCCGCGACACCTACACCGGGCTGACCGAGGATCGCAGCGTCGGCACGTTCGTGCGAGTAGGCTGAGCTTTACGATGGCCCTCTCCGCCATTGAGGGGGGAGAGGGAGGGCCCCGGCGCGAAAGCGGCGGGGAGGGTGAGGTGGGTAGCGCCCCAAATTTCCTCATCGGCCGCCCTCACCCTTCCCTCTCCCCCGGGCCGGCGGGGGAGAGGGTAAAAAGTCGTGCTACCGGGCGGGATAGCAGGCGCCGGCAGAATACGTATACCCCGGGGCGCAGGCTGGCGCTGGCGCTGGCGGGGTAAGCATGTTGGCGGTGCCGCTGATAGCGCCGCCCGCTGTCCCGAGCGCGCCACCAACGACCGCGCCGACTGGACCACCGGTCGCGTTCCCGCTCGCAGCCCCGGCCGCCCCACCGGAGGCTGCACCGGATACCGGGTTCGAATAACCAGGCGCCGGCGCAGGCTGGCAGGCGCCGTTGTAATAGGTGTAGCCTGGGGCACAGGCGTATTGCGCCATCGCCGCACCCGACGTGCCCACCGCCAGAGTGGCGGCAATTACGAAAACTTTGAACTTTGTTGGCATCGCTTTCTCCGCGAAACATCAAACAGAGCGGCGGAGCGCCGCCATCAGATTGTCAACGGTGGAGGATCCGCTCGCGTTCCACGCACTGTGGCGCGCCGTTGGTTCAAATTCGCCACAAGCCGTTGGTTCAAATTCGCCATAAAATGCTGGTTGGGAGTTGAAATACCCTACCTTCGTGGTAGGATGTTACCCGTACAAACACATGGGAGGCGGCACGTGCGTTCGGCCACGATCACCCTGCGCGGAGCAGATTTCGCGAAGAAAATGAGCGAGATGAGATTATGGCTCGATCGACATTCTTTTGCGCCTACCAGATTTACCTACAAGCAAGACCGCGAAATCATCGTCATCACTGTCGATTTCAAGGAAAATCATCAGGCGGAAGCCTTTCAGAGCCGCTTTGACGGTCAGCAGCGCGAACTGGCTTCCTCGCTTCGGAGTGTGCAAAAGCAGCTAAATCGCGCCGGCGCGATCGCTTCCTGGGGAGAGGCGGAAACGCGTGGAACAATGGCACAGGCTTGCTGGTGGCGGCTGGTCGCGGAAGAGATCCGAACCGAAGCCGACAATTTCGGCTCGGAGACGGCCAGGGAGACGATGGAAATGGCCGCCAGAAGCTGGGAGCAAATGGCGGAAGAGCTGGAGGACCGGCTGGCGCGAAACGGCGATCAGCAGCGGGGCTTCTTGTTCCGATAGACGCGGCGAACTGAGCCAAGTCTCGTCACGGCGCGACTGGCGGCGCTTGCCGTTTCTTGCACTGTCCACGCGCCACTTTAACCAATCGACCCCTGCGCCCGT
>JAFAHP010000776.1 GCA_019237175.1 Alphaproteobacteria bacterium | reverse complement strand
GAGGGTGTGATAACGCGGCTCGTGTCATCGGTTCAATCCGAGGATCACCACGAGCTTACTCGCGCTTCGGATCGGTCAGTGCTCGATGGTGCCCCGGCGTCAGCGAATGATCGGGAGGAACGGATGGCACGATTGGACGGAATTTCGGCGATTGTCACGGGCGCCGCGCAAGGCATCGGTGCCGCTTATGCCCGAGCTCTGGCGGTGGAGGGGGCGCGGGTGAGCATATGCGACCTCGACCCGCCGGAAGAGGTGGTAGAGGCGATCCGCGCCGCGGGCGGTCAGGCGATCGGCCGGATCTGCGATGTCAGCGACCCTGAAACAGTGACCGCGCTGGTGCGCGCGACCGAAGATGCATTCGGCGGTGTGCAAGTGCTGGTCAACAACGCCGCCCTCTTTGGGAAGATCGTGCTGAAGCCGTTCACCGAGATCGCCTCCGAAGAATGGGACCGGGTGATGGCGGTCAACACGCGCGGGCCGTTCGAATGCGTCAAGGCGGTGCTGCCGGTGATGCGCCGCCAGCGCTACGGCAAGATCATCAACATCGCCTCGGGCACGGTGTTCAAAGGCACGCCGATGATGCTGCACTATGTTGCGTCCAAAGGTGCGGTCGTGGCGATGACCCGGGCGCTCGCTCGCGAACTGGGCGAGTACGGCATCTGCTGCAACGCACTTGCTCCCGGTCTGACCTTGAGCGACACGGTCAAGGGGCGCAACGATTATGGCGCCCTGCGGGCGCTCAACGTCGAGAGCCGTTCTCTCAAACGCGAGGAGACGCCGGACGACCTCATCGGCGCGCTGCTCTTTCTCGCGTCGCACGACAGCGATTTCATGACCGGGCAGACGCTCCTGGTCGACGGCGGCTCGGCGATGCATTGATCGAGTTCAGTCCGCCCTTGGCCCGGCCCTTGCGTGGCCGTCGCTGATGAGTTGCCGAGGGGGGCAGAGCGCGATTTTCGTCGCCGTTTTAATCGTCCGATAGCAAGCCGCCTCGCCGCTCGACCACGAGCGCTGCCTACCCGGCGTGGATTGTTGTTTGCGCTCAGGTGACCAGAACGTTGGTATCGAGGACGACCTCATCCAGCAGGCGGCGGCTCAACTTCCCTTTGCGCTTGATTGATCAGCCGATCGGTATCGTCCTCGGTAAGACCCGCGATGATGACCGGCGGCCGCCCGATGGCCCGGGATCAGCTCGTCCGGCGCGATCGTGGCCGTGACGCGATCGTCCGGGTCGAGCCCGCTATGCGCCAGCTTGGCGCCCCCTCGCTCACAGTGGTTTTGATGCATGAACCGATGGCGGCTCTATTGCCAAAGGGTCGTGCGGCGTTTTCAATAAATGCCGACAGGCCGCCCAAAGGAGATACGCGATGGAGTTGTCGATCCGCCCGTTGCATGCGGTGTTTGTCGCCGAAGTCACCGGGCTCGACTGCCGCCGGCCCCTTGGCGGCGACATCGTCGCGGCAATCGAGCGAGCGATGGACGAATATGCCGTCCTCGTTTTTCCCGGGCAGGCGTTGACCGATGCCGAGCAGATCGGCTTCACCCGTCATTTTGGCGAGTTCGAGCGCTACAATACTCCCGGCCATATCCGCAAGCGCGAAGCCAGCCGGCTTGGCCCCGGCATGGCCGATTTCTCGAACCTCGACAAATCGGGCGCCATCATGTCGACCGAGGACCGGGTATGGTTCTTCAAGCTCGCCGATCGTCTGTGGCATTCGGACAGCTCGTTCCGCCCGGTGCCGGCCAAATATTCGCTATTGTCGGGCCGGATCATTCCGTCCTGGGGCGCCAATACCGAATTCGCCGACATGCGCGCGGCTTATGATGCGCTCGATGATCGCACCAAGGACGAGATCGAGAACCTCGTCTGCGAGCACTCGCTGATTTTTTCGCGCGAAGCGATCGGCTTTACACAATTGACGCCAGAGGAGATCGAGGCGTTTCGCCCGGTCCGCCAACCGCTGGTCCGCACCCATCCGGTCACCGGACGCAAATCGCTGTTTCTCGCCGCCCATGCCGGTGCGATTGTCGGCTGGACGATCCCCGAAGGCCGGATGTTTCTGCGCGATCTGACCGAGCATGCGACCCAGCGGGAGTTTGTCTACTCGCATGTCTGGCGGCCGAACGATCTCTTGATGTGGGACAACCGCACCACAATGCACCGCGCCCGCCGGTTTGACCACGGCGAGGTGCGTGACGTGCGGCGCACGACCTTGGCCGGTGATGAGCCGCTGATTCCCCAACCCGCCGACTACACCTAGCCGAGCACGATGTCGAAAGTGCCGACGAGCGCGCCCGCTTCGGCCGCAGACCGCAGCGGCACAATAAGCCGGGCGCGCGCGGCGGGATCGCGGATGCTCATCAAGACCCCGTCGCGCCCGTTGAGCGGCTCCCCGGCGACGTACATTTGCGTCGTGAAGCGCGGCAGACCCGGCCCCGACACCGCAAAATGTATGTGCGGCGTACGGCCGGGATAAGACACCGGTCGAATCGTGCGAAACCGGTACCCGCCCGCCGCATCGGTCAAACTCTGACCATAGCCTTGAAAGTCATCGTCGAGCGGGCGGTCGGCCGACGCGTCGCGGACGTAGTGGTAGCGCCCGTTGGCATCGCATTGCCAGATCTCGACCCGCAGGCCCGGAACGGGGCGGCCGC
>JAFAHP010000756.1 GCA_019237175.1 Alphaproteobacteria bacterium | reverse complement strand
GAGCGCGGCACTGGTGCCGTTTACCGACGGCAGCGGGCTCACCGTCAACAGCCCGCTATGGATCGCCGGTCAGGAAAAATTGCCGCCCCGCCCGGCGCCGACGGTCGGCCAGCACAGTACGGAAATATTGCGCGAAGCCGGCTATTCCGACTCCGAGATCAGTAGCATGCAGGAGGCCGGCGTTATCGGGTGAATAAACCCGCCGGTCTCGCGAACGAGACCGGCGGGTTTGCTGTGAGATATTAAATGCGCGGAAGCCCGCGTGTTTTCAGGGGCCGAAATTGAACAGATCCATCAGATTGCCGATCGCCGGTTGGTTGGTCGGAACGTAGGGATCGGCGCCGGTGACCGGATTCGGCAGGTTGTCGCGGCTGCGGCCGCTGACCGGCGGTACATTCCAGTTCGCCTCGATGAATTTCAAAACCGAGACGTGGTCGGTATAGGTGTGCGAGATGTGCCCGCCGGTGCTGTACTTGGACACCACGATCATCGGGATGCGCGTCCCATCGCCAAAATAGTCGAGCGCCTGTACATAGCCCGAATCATAGTAGCCGCCGCCTTCGTCCATAGTGATGAAGATCGCGGTGTTTGCCGACAGCGTCGGGTTGGCCTGGGTCAGATCAATGATCTTTTTGACAAAGCCTTCGAGCAGATTGACCTTTGACGATGACGGATGGCCGTCGAGATAGCCGTCGGGCTTGACAAACGACACCGCCGGCAGATTGCCGTTCTGCAAATCGTTGTAGAGGTCGGTCGTGTCCTTCAGCGCCGCGTTCCGCACCGGGGGATTGGTCATGATCGAGGTCGAGTACTGGAAGAAGTTGCAGATGTTGCAGTAAGTATTGTTGGCGGCAACGTAATTTTCCAGTGGAGCCTGCAGATAGGCATAGAACTGATCGCCGAAATAGGCGAACGAGATATTGTGCGCCAATAAATCGTCGCCGATGTTGGGAACGCTCGACGGCGGCACCGTGAACACGGTCTTGAGATCGGCGTTGGCGGCCGTCATGCTGTCGGCGTAGGCGTTGGTGCCGTCGCCGTAATAGCCGGGATTGTAGTTATTGAGCAGGTAGTAATGCCCGGTCTGGCAATTCGGGCTGACGTGGAGCGCGCTGAGATAACTCAGGATCGCCGGCACGCCGGGCTGCGAGCTGTCGGCGCAATCGGTGTAGCTGCCGCCGCCGTAAGAGGGCGAACCATAGGAGCCGCCGCCATAGCCGTCTTGGGTGTACCAGTTGTTGGTGCTGGGTAGCGGGTCGGGATCCTCGATCTCGTCGACGATGCCGGCATTGGCGGTTCCCGGCGCAACCAGCTGATTGTGCGGCGGAATCGCCGGATCGCCGGCGCCGTCGCTGAACCAGATCGCGTCGCCGGTGCCAAGCATGATATGGTTGGCGCCGGTGCCGCCGTTGACTGCTTGATGATAATTGTCACTCATCGAATAGGTGTCGGCGAGCTGTTTGAGATAGGGCACGTCCCCCTGCTGGACGTTCCAAAAGCCCAACGCCGTAGCGCCCTCTACGTAGCCGCGCTTAGTAAAACCGGAATTACTGGACGGCGGCTTGCCGTTGCTGCCGGCGCCGACCGTCGCCTCGACCCAGGCAAAAAGATCGCTGCCGCAAACCTCTGAACCCGCCGGCGCGCTGCAGTCGAGCTGCTGCCACATCTGGTAGAAGCGGTGGACCGGGCTCTCCAAATAGGCGTTGTAGAGCCCCGGGGTGATCTGGTACGGGCCCGGCGGCAGGTTGTTGACGAGCCTGCCGGCATAGACGATGCGCGTATCCGGCTGGCCGAGGGTCGCTGTCACGCCGCCGGTGATCAGGAACGGATAATAATTGATCGGCAACCCGTTCTCGATGCTCATCGCCTGCGGGACGTTCAGGAAGGGCGGCTGTCCGTCGAACGTCTGGCCACCGATGGTCTGAGTGTATCCACCCCCGGCCAGTGGCGGCGGCAGGGTCGTGTAGGGGTACTTCACGTTAGGGCTGATCTGATATGTCGTGGTGTCCTGGGCCTGCCACTGAGTGGCGGCCGCATAGTTCGGCCCCGGAAAGCCGTTGGCCTGGACAATGCCTTCCGACAGCAGGTTCAGCACCTTCTCGCCGCTGTTCACCGGTTTATAGGTGGCGAACAGGTGATCGAAGGTGCGGTTCTCCCCGATGATGACGATGACGTGCTTGATCGGCGTCGTGGTGTTGCCGTCGTTGGTATTGCTCATCACCGCCGGCGCGGCAAACGCCGCAAAGGGCGCCAGAGGATTGATCGCGATCGCATAGATCGCGACGCTGCTCAGCAACCGGAAGCGCCAGCGCGCAACATCACGCTGGGGCACTCGATTTCGCATCGTTGATGTCCTTTAGGTCAAAATTGCGGACGCGACGCGAAACCTAATTGCGTCAATTTAACTTAATGTGACGAAGGCTTTACCTTAACGTGACGAAGAGATTATGATCCGGTGACGGCAGCGATGATGGTTACGACCGCCGAAGCTGGGGCTCATCCGGAAACGCCGTTGGCGGTATGCGGGAATATGCCGGGCGTACCGGCTGAACAAGAACGCCGGTGTCGCGGGGGCTGCCG
>JAFAHP010000532.1 GCA_019237175.1 Alphaproteobacteria bacterium | reverse complement strand
CGGCAGCGACGATACCGCTCAGATCAAGGCGAAGACCGAGGCGCTGGCTCAAGCCTCGATGAAAATCGGCGAAGCGCTCTACAAGGCGCAGCAGGCGGAACAGGCGGGAGCCGGTGGCAGCAGCGGCCCCTCGCCCGGCGGTGCGCCCGGGGGCGGCGGCACCGACAAGGTCGTCGACGCCGATTTCGAGGAGGTGGACGACCAGAAAAAGCGCGGTTCGGCCTAACCGGGTTCGTCACAGGAATGAGGATCGGAGTGTGCCCACCTCGGCGGGTTTCCCGCCGGGGTGACGCCCGGCGTCAAGCCCTCTAATCGAACATTCGTCGATCATGGCCAAGCAGGACTTTTACGAAATCCTCGGTGTCTCCAAATCGGCCGGCCCCGATGAGCTGAAGCGGGCCTATCGCAAGCTGGCGATGCAGTACCACCCGGATCGCAATGCGGGGGACAAGGGTGCGGAGCAGAAGTTCAAGGACCTCAACGAGGCCTACGACGTCCTAAAGGACGACCAAAAGCGCGCCGCCTATGATCGCTTCGGCCATGCCGCCTTCGAACAGGGCGGCGGCCGCGGGCCCGGCGATTTCGGCTTCGCTGCCAGCGGTTTTGCTGACATTTTCGATGAAATGTTCGGCGACATCATGGGCGGGCGGCGCGGTCAGGCGGGGCCTGCTCGCGGCAACGACCTGCGCTACAACCTCGAGGTCACGCTCGAGGAGGCCTTCCGCGGTAGGCAAACGACGATCCGCGTGCCGACGTTTGTAGCCTGCGAGCAATGCAAGGGCAGCGGCGCAGAAGCCGGCTCCAAACCGATTACCTGTCCCAGATGCCACGGCCGCGGTCGCTTGCGCGTGCAGCAGGGCTTTTTTACGCTGGAACAGACCTGCACCGGGTGTCAAGGTGCCGGAAGGGTCATCGACAATCCCTGCCGGGCCTGCAGCGGTCAAGGCCGCACCCGTCGGGAAAAGACGCTGTCGGTCAACATCCCGGCGGGGGTCGAAGACGGTATCCGCATCAGGCTTGCCGGGGAGGGCGAGGTCGGGGTGCGCGGCGCCGCGGCCGGCGATCTCTTCATCTTCATCACCGTCGCGCCGCATCGCATCTTCCAGCGCGACGGCGCCAACATACATTGCCGGGTGCCGATCCCGATCACGACAGCGGCACTCGGCGGCACGATCGAGGTGCCGACCGTCGACGGCAGCCGCACACGCGTGACAGTGCCAGCCGGGACCCAGTCGGGACACCAGTTCCGCCTGCGGGGAAAGGGGATGACCGTGCTGCGCTCGGCCGCTCGCGGCGACATGTTCGTCGAGGCGGTGGTCGAGATCCCGGTCAATCTGTCCAAGCGTCAGCAAGAGCTGCTGCGCGAATTCGAGAAGGAAGGCGAGAACCGCCGCACCCACCCTGAAAGCGAAGGCTTTTTCGCCCGGGTCAAAGAATTCTTCGAAGACCTGCGCGAATAACCCTCGGGCTCGATGATCCGGTAGCTGGCACCAGGGCGCCGGTGGCGGACTAAGTAGAAACAAACCGGTTCCCGATGGGCGCTCATCCCCGGCGAAAGCCGGGCCCATCTCCCCGGCCGGCACGAGCCGCGGCAGTATGTGTTCTGGCTTTCGCCGGGACAGCGGGCGCCCACGTTTCACGCCTCGCGGGTCGGCGAAGCCGGTGGGGGGACTGAAGCAAATAGCCCACGCAAAGGGTATCATTGCGAGGAGCCGCAGGGGACGAAGCAATCTCTATCCTAGATGCGCTCGACCGCCCGAGATTGCTTCCCTGCGGGTAAAGCCCCGCGGGTCGCAATGACAGCGTGTCTTGGGTCCACGGTTTCATCCAGGGGCGGGTCGACCGAGCGGCCGGTATCCAACTCGCGGCGTAGATCGGACTCTCGATGTCGCTCGGCTTGGCGACTGACCGGTCAAGGGCGGCGGCCAAATGGCGATCGCCGCGTTAAGATGCGAGTTCATCGTGTGGCCAGCCGAAGCCCGTCACACCGACCGAGGCGAGCAGAAATATGAAAACAGATGCACTGGTGCACTTTGTACTGTCGGGTAACCGCTCCCTGCAACATTACGCGGTCCTCCTCGCCCGGATCTCGCTCGGGGTATTCTTCGCTATCTCCGGAGGAAACAAGCTTTTCGTCCCCGGTCAGTACAAGCTGATGTACGAAACGATCTTCGGTGCCGGAATCCCTTTTCCGCACGTCATGACGTATTTCGTTTCGTCGGTGGAGTTGGTTTGCGGTTGCCTGCTCATCATCGGGCTGCTTTCGACCTTGTGTTGCTTGGCCTTGATCATCGACATGATTGTGGCGATCACCACTGTTCAGTTGGCAACCATTACCAAGACGCTCTCGTTTATCGACTGGCTTGACGATCTCCTGTATTTGCCGGAAGTCATGTATATCATAATTTTTCTCTGGTTGATTTCCTCGGGACCGGGAAGGCTCAGCATTGATCATTGGATCGCCACCCGCTCCGGGTTGCTTCATGGCCTTTCCGCCGGTGGACCCAGGCCTTCGCCGGGATGACGACTCATAGGCTCTGGGGATGAGCCGTCTTTTGCGGTGTCGAGTTCTCATCGGTTCCCCGCTCCGCTTTCTGGCAAGCCGTGCCGGGTTGTTCGTCCTGCTGTCGTTTTTGGTGGCAGTTCAGGACACCTATGCGTCGACGCTGGCGGCTTCCCAGTTCCTGGCCCGCATCGGCGCGCAGGGCGTCCCGCTCTATTACATTCTTAATGCCGCGGTCTCGATCCCGTTTGCCACCTTGTTTTCGAGCGTGATCGACCGCTTTCCGCGCCGCCAATTGTTCGCCTATGGGCTCGGCCTGTTCACGATCATCATGATCGTGCTGCCGGTACTGCCGCCGATCGGAAAGGCGATGCCCTACGCGAACTACCTGGTCGTGCGGATCTTCGAGCACTTGATCTGGAGCTTCTATTACATCCTGGTT
>JAFAHP010000151.1 GCA_019237175.1 Alphaproteobacteria bacterium | reverse complement strand
AGCAGCGCCGGTGACGAGCAACCGCAATGCGGCGCGGGAAGCGAGCGTGGCGGCAGCTTCCGGGTCGACATCGGGAGCGATGACGACTTCGATGAGGCGGCGGCCGATCAACTCGGCAGTGGCGGCATCGAGCCGGCGGTTCACTGCAACGATGCCGCCAAACGCGCTGACCGGATCGCAGGCGAGCGCTTTTTCCCACGCATCACACACGCTGAGGCCGGTGGCGACACCACAGGGATTGGCGTGCTTGACGATCGCCACGGCCGGAGCAGCAAATTCAGCAACCAGCTCGAACGCCGCATCAGCATCCGAATAATTGTTGTAGGACAGTTCTTTACCCTGCAACTGGCGGGCTGTCGCCACGCCGGGACGGTCTTCGCCGATGCGATAAAAGGCCGCCGCCTGATGCGGGTTTTCCCCATAACGCAGCCGGTGCGCCAAGCGGGCGGTGAGCACGAACCTTTCCGGCAAGGCCTGATCTTGGCCGCGCGTGATCCATTCGGCAATCGCGGCGTCATAAGCGGCGGTGGTTGCATAGGCCTTGCATGCGAGCGTGCGCCGGAGTTGCGGGCTGACTGTCCCGTCACCGGCGGCGAGCTCGGCCAGCACGCCACCATAATCCTCGGGGTCGGTCACCACGGTGACGGCGTCGTGGTTCTTTGCCGCCCCCCTGATCAGGGCGACACCGCCGATATCGATGTTCTCGATGCAATCTTCGTAGCGAGCCCCGCGCGCCACGGTTTCAGCAAATGGGTAGAGATTGCAGACCAGCAAGTCGATTGCCTCGATTCCTCTTTCTGCCAGAGCAGCGAGGTGATCCGGCCGATCACGGCGCGCCAGCAGCCCACCGTGAATGGCCGGGTGGAGAGTTTTTACCCGCCCATCGAGAAATTCCGGCATTCCGGTGATATCAGCAACCTCGATGACCCGGAGGCCGGCCGCGCGTAATGTGCTGGCCGTGCCGCCGGTGGAGACTAGTGCTACTCCGCGCTCTGCCAACGCGCCGGCAAACAGGGTAAGCCCGGTCCTGTCGCTGACCGAGATCAGCGCACGGCGAATTTTTGGTGAAGAGCCGCTCATCCCCTCGGGTATAGGGCCGCTAAGCGATGGCTACAAGCCCGGGGGTCGCGCACCCACTGGCCCGAGAGCGAGCGTCATCAGCAGCACCGCGACGACGGATACCGCGGCGGCGAGCGCAAAGATGCCGCCGCCATTCTCAGCCGCCCATCCGCACACGACCAATAACGAATCGGCGATGATTACGCGTCTGACGACCGCGGCATGGCCGAGGCCGCGGCGGATCGCCTGCTGATAGAAATGCTGCCGGTGCGCCTGCCATATTTTCTCGCCACGCAGCAGGCGGCGCCCAAGGGTAATGCTTGTGTCGGCAAGAAAATATAGCGGTAGAATCAGCGCCGCTTTCCACCGCCCCGCGCCGGCAAGACCAATCAGCAGAAATCCTGTCAAGTAACCGAGCGGCGCGCTCCCGACATCGCCAAGAAAAATCCGCGCCGGTGACCAATTCCACCTCAGAAAGCCAAGCGAAGCCCCAAGCAACGCCGCCGCGAGCGGAACCAAACTCGGATCGAGGCCGCTGCCGACCGCGGACAGCAACAGGACTCCGCCGGCGATCGCCGCCGCCTCGCTGCCGGCTATCCCGTCGATCCCGTCCATGAAGTTGAAAGCATTAACCCACCACAACCAGAGAACGCCGGTTGCCGCATCATAGGCTGTCGGCCCAAGCCATCCCGCCAGACCGTTTTGGGTGTGCGGTATAGAAAGAAGGCCGACTGCCACCGCCGCAGCCTGCGCCGCAAGCCGGATCGCTGGCGACAGACCATAGAGATCGTCGATCCAGCACACGGCGGCAAGCGAACCGGCAGCGAGGCAGACGACACCAATTGCGGAGTCGACCCGGCCGGCCACCGCCAACGCGAGCCACGCCAACAGCACCGTGCCAATCACCGCGATACCCGCGCCGCGTGGTGTCGGAGCGGCGTGCGAGGACCGGTCGTTCGGAAGGTCGAGCACGTTTCGCTTGCGCAACAGCGGGATCAGCGCCGTGGTTGTGGCGGCGCAAACAACACCGGTTGCGATGACGATGACGCCCGCGATTACTGCATCGCCGGCACCAAGCCAAGTGCCCCGCAAGCTAATCGTAACCGGTTTTGTCGGGTTCGCAGCGCAACGCCCACCGCACGGTCGTACCGCCTGGGGCGGCTGTCGCGCTCAACACGACCTGTTGGTTTTTTCGCGGCTCACCCGTTCCCAAATAGATGCTCTCGGCAAGGCTCATTTCAGCGCCGGCGACGCGCAACCGCCAGCAGGTCCCGCTCGGCAGGCGTAACGCCGCGGCGGTCTTGCCTTCGATCAGGGAGGCTTCGACCGAAGGATGAAGATGAAAACGCACCGCGAATTTCGCACCCGGACGCCCGGTGAGGCGGTCCTCACCGCGCAAATCGTTGCCCTCGGCAGCAAGAAACAGCTCTCGCGTGTAAATCAAACCGAATCGCTCACGATACCCGTTGTGGGTCGCAGAGATCCATTGCCGTCCTTCATGTTCGGCGCGCTCGCAGCTGACTGACATCGGCGCCCGATTCAGCACACCGTCTTCGCGTATTTCTGTCGAATTGGTGTCGGCAACCACCAGCACCGAATGCGCGGCGCTGGCGCGTGGGACGCGCCGCCAATTCGCCTTGGAGCCGCGATAGGCTCCGCAATTCACGATGACGCGCTCACGGCCGTGGCTCATTTCGAAAGAGAGCGCCCCGGCGTGCGCATGCATGTCAAAGCCCGGCGATGGTCGGGTTCCCGTGTCGACGATGACCAGCGTTTTGTCTGCCTGCAGCCGCTCGAAGCCCGAATCCGGGGCATGGGTCAATGCGCGCCCTCGAGTTTCAGATTGGGTCAGGACGAGATCGAGCAGAACCCCATCCTCCTCGAGCGAATCATTGAAGAGCGCCAGTCGCCGATCGCCGTGACGAAACAGCCGAAGCATCGGCGCTGCGCGGTCGATAGCGCTTTGCAGCGCAGCGGAGGGCTCGAGCTTGGCGGTACGCAGCACGGTTCGAATATCGACCAAATCTTGGAGTACCCGCAGTTGCAGGGATGGGCTGCGCGATCGATGCCCGCCATCGGGAAAGATCTGCTCCGAACTCTGCCGCTCAAGCGCGGCCAGGGCCCTGGCCCGTTTTGCCCTCGAACTGCCAAGCGCAAACGTCGCGGCAATCAGCCCCTTTAACGCCCGCAACCGCGCGGCACCTTCCAGTTCCCAGGCAGCGGTGCGAGCGAGGTGGCGATACTGCCTCGTCATGCTGGCGAGCATGGCTCGCTTCAAGACGAGATCCTTGCCGCCGATGATCTCGTCGAAATGGGTAATCCAGGCGAAAAGACGGGTTCCGAGAACATCAGAACGCCAAGCCACTGATCGAAAATCGATTTTCTCCCGAAGCCAACTCTGCACCAGCTTGCGGGCTGTACCGCTGGCGGCCGGTCCTGCCGTCATGAGGTCGGAAAGCCAATCAAAACCGTGCCATGCGGCATGCCATTCCTCCGCGCCCGCGGGGGGAACCCAACACGGCGAAGGGCTGCGCACGAGCTTCCCAGCGAGCTCAAACTCGCCAGCGGCAATTGCTATGCCGCGCTTGGGATCACCCGGCCAAGGCTGAACGAGCTTAATCCGGAGATCGGTCGGAACGCGGCCGCCTAATGTGAGGCGGTAGAGGCGGTGGGCGGTCAGCGATCGCAGAATGCTCCGATACCATCCGGCGATAACACCGGGCCGCTCGCCACGAGGCTTTCGTGGCGGCCCGCGGCCCTTATGGGTTGGTCTTTTCATCCGCGCCAAGCCGGGCGCCGATAGCCTCAGGGCGGGATCTATGGGGGTCGTGGAAGCCCTGCCGAGCAAGCGAACGCATGCCGCTTGGTAACAAGGAACAGCCGGTCCCGCAAGCCGTCGCCGGCGAAGCGGCGGGGAGTGCTCAACCCGGACTCCCGCATTTGGTGAGCCGCGCGCAGAAAAACCCGTCTATCCCGTCATATTCCGTCAAATGGCACGGCAAGGTCCGCAGATCTCCCTGCGGGGTGATCCAATCGCTATGGCCGCCGATCTCGTCGGCGGTGATCTCGCGGCGCAAGACTGGCGCGCCCGAGCCAAACAACATCTCAATCTGCCGCAGCCCTTCCTCGGGCTCGAGCGAGCACGTGCAGTAGACGAGTGTCCCACCGGGGACAAGCATATCGGTCGCAGCCCGCAGAAGATTCTCCTGGACCACCGCAAGCCGAGCCACGTCCTCCGGGGATTTAAGATGGGGCACATCGGGGTGGCGACGGATCGCACCGGTCGTCGTGCACGGGGCGTCAAGCAGAACCGCCTCTACCGGTCGACCGGGACGCCAGGTCAATGCATCTGCAGCCACCGCCTCGACCGGAAGTGTAAGCCTCCGGAAATTGGCGACGAGGCGCTCGAGACGGCGCGTCGAGCGATCGATTGCGATGACGCGGGCGCCGGCGCAGGCAAGCTGGGCGCTCTTGCCGCCAGGTGCGGCGCACAAGTCGACCACTTCTCGCCCGGCGACATCACCCAACAGTCGTGCCGGTAATGCCGCAGCAGCATCCTGGACCCACCAGGCACCTTCGGCATAGCCGGGAAGCGACGTCACAGCACCTCCGGCCTGCCGCCGAAGCGTGCCCGTTGGCAATAGCATTCCTTGCAGCTTCTCACACCAGACCTCGGGGTCGTCACGCACGGTGAGGTCCAGCGGCGCCTCTTTCAGATGTGCGTATGCAATCGCGCGTGCGGTTTCTTCGCCATAAGCGCGGCTCCAGGATCGCCAGAGCCAGTCCGGAGTGTTGAGCCGGGCGGCATCCTGCCCGCGGCTCAACTCGGCGCCCTCGACACTCAAACGGCGCAGGACGGCGTTAACCAGCCCCTTGTGCGAGAAAAACCCACGCCCGTGCGCAAGGTCGACGCTCGTCGCAACCGCAGCGTGCGGCGGCGTGCGCAGAAACAACAGCTGTGCAACGCCGAGACGCAGGATATCGTGGATGACAGCGGCCCGCGGCGCCAGCGGCGTGTTGAGGCATAATGCGATAAGTTCGTCAATTTGCCCCAGCCGCCGCAACGTCGTAGCCACAAGCAGGCGAGCAAACGCCCGATCGCGTCCGGAAAGCGACGGCATCGCCGGATTATCATCGATCGCGTCGTCGAGTGGCCGCTTGCGACGCAGCACTGCTGCGAGCAACTCCAGCGCGATATCGCGTGCGGTCGGGAAATGAGACATCAACGTTCTTCTGACGCGTGATATGGCAAGAAGGTCAAGATCAACCCCTGAAGGTACCCAACGCGATACGTCGGATTCGGTTCCTGTACGTCTTGCCGATATACGCTCGTTCAGCCCGGCTTGAGTTATTTTGGTACGTTGCCACATTTTTCCTATGGTCGAATCGAGATCTCGGCAGATCCGCCACGGTCTCCAGCCCCGGCGCCGGCCGTCCCGGCCTCCGCGACGCCGCCGCCAGCAGAAATCGGAGGTCCAAAACGACCCGAACCGACGCGTTGCGGAGATTGGGAATTTGGCGGTCACTGCACCGATTTCTGAAGCGTCACGGTGGATGTGACATCTCCGCCCCATTCCAACCACGCCGGTGTTTGGGCCTTCGACAACAGCCTCTCACCGGTGTCTGCACCCATACCGCTTCCCGAACGGATGCGCGAAGACTATGCTCGTCATTGTTTTTTGCTTAATACCGCCGCTCGAAAATCAAAACGTTCCGATCTGACGAGCAAAGGGAGTGTCACCCGTCTCTGTGCTAGATCCCGAACCCCGGCGAGCCCGGCCGTGGCGGATCGATACAATGGAACGCAGCTGAAATGTCACCGTACAGCCGTCTTGATTGGCAGCCGCCCCCAACAATGCTGGACCGTGGCAGGCGGCTCGGCGAGGCCCGGGTCCAATGATGACGAGATGACCGATCGCGCCGCAAATAGACCGACGGCGTTTTTCGGATCGACAACGCCGCCCCGTAAGCCAATTAGCGCGCCGGTTGTGGGACCGCGCTTGTCGCCGGCCGCCGGGGTCGTCGTCGACGGCATAGATGTTTCGTTGCCGATTCCGCCGCCCGTCAAAGAACGCTTGCTTGATGCCTTTCGACGCCATCACGTCCTTGTCTTCCGTAATCAAACGTTGAACCGAGAACAGCAATTTTTATTTATTGCGAATTTTGGAGAAGTCGAACGTAGTAGAGCCGCAAACAAGCGGTATGGCGTTGCTCATGTGATTTCCAACCTCGGTGGAGACGGCAAACCGGTCGACCGGTCGGCATCCGCCGTCAGCAACTACAACTGGCACACGGACAAACCTTATTATCGCGAGCCGCCGATGATGACGGCGCTCTATGCCGTCGAAATGCCGCTGCAAGGCGGCGATACCGAATTCGCCAACACGGTGATGGCACATTCCGCCTTAGCGCCGGACGTACAGCTCCGCATTGCCGGGCTGCGGGTGGCATTTTATTGGGGTGCCGGGCAATCTCGATCCGAAGAACAGGCGCGTGCCGATACCGGCATCGAAGATGCCGTCGATCACCCGCTCGTCCGCACCCATCCGGAGACCGGAGCCAAAGCGCTTTACCTCGGCAACCACGCCTCGCACATCTTGGGCTGGCCAATCGCCGAGGGCAGAGCGCTCCTTGATCAACTTTTGGCGCATGCCACGCAACCCCAGTTCGTCTACGCGCATCGCTGGCGGGTTGGTGATCTGATTATGTGGGACAACCGCTGTCTGCTGCACCGTGCTGTCGCCAATTTC
Source organism: Alphaproteobacteria bacterium (assembly GCA_019237175.1). Taxonomy (GTDB): domain Bacteria; phylum Pseudomonadota; class Alphaproteobacteria; order ATCC43930; family CGMCC-115725; genus AP-15. The sequence goes on along the minus strand of JAFAHP010000151.1, from coordinate 385 downwards.
GAACTGAGCACGCAGCGGCGCATCCTGCACCGCGTCGTGGTCCGCGGGACCGTTCCGTTCTGAGCAAAAGGATATCGCGACAGCGCATTCGGCCGCGCCCCCGAGATGCACCGAGACTATCTCAGCTGCCCGGTCCGAACGGTCGGATCAGCGCACGCGTCGCAGCCGTCGGCTCCGGCGCCAGCTGTCCCAGTCGACTGGTTGCGACTCTCTCAGGACCAGATCGACGATGCGTTCCGTAAAAATAACCAGATTTAAACAAGCGTGCCGGGCACTTGGCACGAGCATCCCATCGAATTCGAGAAAATGGGCCGCCGCGGCAATCGCCTGCGTCGCCGCGTATTCGAACGTCTGATAGCGAGCGATATCGACGCCGAGCGGAACA
>JAFAHP010000507.1 GCA_019237175.1 Alphaproteobacteria bacterium | reverse complement strand
GGCGTAGCCCCTGCCGCTGTTCTCTATCTCTGGACGATGTCGGCGTTGCAAGGCGTCGGCTGGGCCATCGTGCTGTTCTTCGCGGTGTGCTGCGCCCTTCGTCTGGCCCGTTTCAATGCGGGTGAGGGAGCCGAACTGCCGCCCTATGCGGCGCCTTTTTTCAGCGGGGCCCCGGCGCCCGCGGGTGCGGGGCTGGTGATGTTACCGATGTTCCTCAGCTTTGAATGGGGCGACTGGATATTTCGCTCGCCTTATCTCAATGCAATCTCGATAACCGGAATAGCACTCCTGATGGTCAGCAAAGTCCCGACCGTGTCGCTAAAGCGGATCCGCATTCCGCACCATCTGGTCATCCCCACGTTGCTTGCCTTCGTCGTCGCCACGGCATTTCTGACAACCGCCCCATGGCCGACCCTGATGGTGGTGGGCGTGGTGTATCTGGGCTCGATCCCGCTGACGGTTCGCTCGTACTATCGGCTGAAGCGCGCCTTCGCGGCGCGCAAGCCGGAGACCGGCGAAAAAACCGAGATTGTTCCGCTCCCTGGCCCCGGGGTTGCACCCGTCAGCGAAGCGAACACGCCTGCTGCCGAGTGGCTGCACTGAGCTCCACTGACGCCGTCGAAAAGTTCACCGTATGACAATGGGGTCTGGCTGGGCTAGCATCAAAACGTTGTAACTCGGCCGACGCGGCGAACGGGAGCAACCGAAGCCGGAATACCGAACTGGATCCCGGGGTTCGACCAATAGGGGAGGAAGGTCATGGCAGAAGTCCGTACTCTCGACGGTTCGACAACACCGGCAAGCTTTGTCCTCGGGCGCAAGCTCGACAGCATCCCGTTCAGCGGCTACCACGTATTGATCATCGCCGTGCTCGCCCTGGTCGGCTTTATCGAGGGGTACGATCTGTCGATGACCAACCAGCTGCTGGTGCTGGCCAAGGCGCCGCTGCAGCTGACCGAGGCCGACCTCCTCTGGCTCGTCAGCGGCCCTCCATTGATGCTGTGCGTCAGCGGCTTCGCGTTCTCGGCGATCTCCGACCACATCAGCCGCAAGACGGTCATGTTGATCGGGGTGGTCGCGACGACGCTTTTGACGCTGTTTATCCCATTCGTGCAAACTGCCGAGCAGCTGATCATCGTGCGGCTGTTGACCGGCCTCGGCGCCGGCGGCGTCGTCACGGTGGCGTTTCCGATCGCCGCCGAATTGATGCCGGCGCAGCATCGGCGCACCTATAGCGCGGTCTACGAGATGGCGCTGGCCCTCTCCTTCACCGCGGTGCTGTTCATCGCCACCCTGCTCGCCGGCAACGCCTACGCCTTTCGATTCCTGGCATTGCCGGGCGGGCTGGCGGTCACCGTCGTGCCGGTTATCGTCTATTTCGTGCTCCCCGAAAGCGCGCGCTGGCAGTTGCGCAGAGGCCGCCCTCAAGCAGCGGTCGACATCGTCAACCGGATCATCAGGCGGTCCGGCAACCGCGTGCCGCCGCTGACGGTGGCGGCGCTCGGCGACCACCGGGAAGCTGCCCGCGAGCAGCTGCCGCCCTATTGGGCATTGTTCGCGAAAGGCCAGCTCCGTTGGACGACTGTCGGCATTCTGAGCAGCGTCTGCGCCGGTACCGCCTTTCAACTGATCAACAACTTGCTGCCGAAGGCGCTGGTCGACCAGGGTGCCGCGGTCGGTTTGGGCTTTGGGGTGGCTACGCTGGTGTATTTCGCAAGCATCCCGGGCAAGGGCTTCACCGGGTTTCTGATGGAGATCATCGGGCGGCGGTGGACAATCGCCTATGCGCTCGCCGGCTCGCTTCCCGGCCTGTTCCTGATGCTAATAGCGCACCGGGCGGGGCAATACGCGACGGTGGTGATGGTCGCAGGAGGGCTGATCACCGGATTTACCGTGCTGTCCTCCTTCACCGCCGTCCGCATGTACCTCTCCGAGCAGTTCCCGACGGCGCTGCGCGCTCGCGGGCACATTTTCGGCGAGTCGTTCGGCCGGCTCTTCGCCGCGGTCCTGGCGCCGGGTCTGATGTTATCGCACACCGGCTCGCCGACGATCTTCTTCGGCACGATCTTCGCGGTCGTGGCGATCGGTGCCTTTATCCCGATCGCCTTCGGCCGCGAGACCGTCGGTCAGCTCGAAGCCGTCACCGAAGGGGTTCCGGCGCTGGCCTGAAGCCTACCGAGCCAATTCCGGGTCGTCATGCCAGAAATTCGTCCAGTCGACCGGCCCGCATCGGCGGCAAGCCGTGTGCTGGGGCGCAAGCTCGACAGTATTCCGTTCAGTCCCTACCACCTGATGCTGATCGCTGTTTTGGCATTGGTCGGTTTCGTCGACGGCTACGACCTGGTAATGACCGGATCGCTCCTGGTCCTGGCGAGAGAGCCGTTACAGTTAACCGCCGCGGAAGTCAGATTTCTCGCCGTCGCCTCGACAATGATGATCGTCGTCGGCGGCTTTATCGCCTCGACGATCTCCGACCATTACAGCCGCAAGACCGTCATGCTCATCGGCGTGGCTGGGATAACCTTCTTCACCCTGCTGATCACCGTTGTGCAGTCGGCCGAGCAGCTGACCATCGTGCGTCTCTTGACCGGTCTCGCCGGCGGCTTTGCGGTCTTTGCGCCGTTCCCGATCGCTGCCGAGTTGATGCCGGCACGGCATCGGCGTACCTACGCCGCCGTCTACGAAATGACACTGGCCTGCGCCTTTGCGGTGCTGCCTTTCGTCGGCTTGGTGCTTGCCGGCAATGCCAATGCCTTCAGGCTGATGGCGCTGCCCGGCGGGCTCGCCTTCTTCGTAATGCCGGCGCTGATTTATTTCCTGATCCCGGAAAGCCCACGCTGGTATTTGCGTAGAGGCGAGATCGAGGCGGCGGTCGGCACCGTCAACCGTATTGTCCAGCGCGGCGGTAGTCGGGTTCCGCCGCTGACGGTGGCCGCGCTCGGCGATACTGCGCGGACAGAACGCGAAGAGCTGCCGCCTTATTCGGCGTTGTGGCATCGCGGCCAACTGCGCTGGACGGCCATCGGCATCTCCAGCTATGTATTCGCCGGTACAGCCTTTTTTCTGATCTCGGTACTTTTGCCAAAAGCTCTGGTCGATCAGGGCGCCGCGGTGACCTTGAGCTTTGGCGTGAATTCACTGGTGTTCACCGCGGGCATA
>JAFAHP010000487.1 GCA_019237175.1 Alphaproteobacteria bacterium | reverse complement strand
TCAAGGCATAGCGAAGGCCTGCTCGGCTGGATCCGTCGAGGCTGAACGTCGCCAGCGGGATCCGCGCCTCTTCGCCGACCTTTAAGAGCTTCAGCCCGGCATCGAGATAAAGCGGCAGGCTCGAGGCAGGAACCTGATAAAAGGCGGTGCGTTCGCCGTGAGCGTCGGCAAGTTCGAAAAACCGCCACACCAGTTCCGGCCAATCCTCCTGCGGACCGACCGGATCTCCGAGAGACGCCCAGGTCCGCCCGCGCTTTGCAAACATCAGGAAGGCTTTGCCGGAGTCCGAAAAAAGAAAACTCTTGTCGCCCATCAGTGCAAGCAGCGCATCCGGACGCGGCTGTCGGGCCGCGATGCGACGCGCACGGTCGAGGTCCGCAGTGGTGGGCGGCGTGATGCGACCGGCGGCCGGGCGCAACAGCTGGGAGAGGCCGAGAACCAGACCAAGGACAGCCACGCCGGCGACGGCGCGCAGTGCGCGCGGGGCGGTCGCGTCGAATTCGAATTGCCACCAGAGCTCGTGCCCGTACTCGACGTCGTAGAACGCGAAGAACAGGATCGAGACCATCGCGGCAAGAACGCAGCCGACGGCGAGCTCCCATCCCATTGTCAGTGGGAGCGAGAGCAGCGAGGAATGCCGCCGGAATTGTCGTCGAGCCATCACCAACCCGACCAGCAAGATCGCCACCGCGCTGGGTGCAATAATCGCCAGGCCTTTCGTCAGCGCAAACGGGATGCTGATCAAGGCGATTGAAAAAGCCAGCCACCATGCTCCATCGAGCCGATGAAAGAGGCCACGCGCGGCAAAAAGCAGGTCCAGCCCCGCAATGCTGCTGAACAGGTGCGAAGTCTCGACCGCCCAGAGCGGTACGTTGACCCGCAAAATCTGAAGCCGATCGGTAAAGGCGGGCATTGCCCCGGACACGACGAGCGTGGCGCCCACACCAAAGGTCACAACCGCGATGAATGAGGGTGCCAGCTGCGCCGCGGCACGACTGACGCGCTGGCCGATCTCGCTGTCGAGTGCGCGCCGCGCCTCGAAGCTGGCCAGAAGCACTGTGGCCAGCAGCAAAGGAAATAGAAAATACATGGCACGGTAGACGACCAGGGCCGCCGCTACAGCGCTGGGCGGCGCCTTGTTGCCGATGGCGAAGAGAATGGCGACCTCGAATACCCCGAGCCCGCCCGGGACATGGATTAGTACGCCCAAGGTCAGGGCCGCGGCATAGACCGCTGCGAAGGCGACAAAGCTCGTGTCGGCAGCGGGAAGCAACACCCAGAGCGCGGTCGCGGCAGCGAGGATGTCGAGCGCCGTCAGTCCGATCTGGATCACGACAAGGTGCGCGCCTGGTGACGCGAACTCAACCGGGCCAAGCCGCAATGGCTTCCGCCGCACCGCGCAAAAGGACAGGAAAACGATCGCCAATGCCAGAATGACGGCGGCAGCTGACCGCAACGGAACGGATGGTGCGCCGAGCAATCGGCTCACCTCCTCCGCCCGCAGGACGAGGCCAAGGGCAGTGATCGTTGCGAGTCCGATGCCGTAGGCGATGGCGATAAAGAATATGACGCGCGCGATCTGACCTGGGGAAAGCCCGGCCGCGGAATAGAGCCTGTGGCGGACCGCCCCGCCTGAAAAGGCGCCCAGGGCCGACCGTGTTGCCGATCGCGAAACCACAAAACGATGCGAGGAGAGCGGCGGTGAACGGCGGGCGAGCGCGCGCGTACCGCAACCCCGAAAGGTCGTACCCGAGGAGGGCGATAAAGCTCAGGAAGGTTGCCGCAAATGACCCCAGAAGAGCCGTTGGCGACGTCGCCCGTATCCCTGCTACCATGGCATCGAAGCTGACGCCGGCACTCGCCTTCTGAAGTCCCCAGAGCACCATGCCGACGAGGGCAACCGCGGCGGCCCCGATCAGCGATCGGCGGAGCAGCCTTGATGGCAGGAGCCCGGATCCCCGATCTGGCACGCGTCCGCCTCCCTCCGGATCACCCCTGCGTCACCCTATCGACTTGACCTAGACCGCGGATATCTTTTGCCCAGCGATCAGCTTCTCCGCCGAGACCGGCCGTTAAACCTACGATATAAGGTAGCCTGGTCATGGTTGCGACGGCCACCCTCGCCGAGGTGCCGTAATGGCCCAGCGAGGACCGCCGCACCCGCATGGTGTTCTTCACCCCCAGCCTGCCGCAGGAGGCGATCGAGGCAGCACGACGGCATTCGAAAAGGCGGTCGAGGAGCCTCCCGAACCCCAATCCTCCGCCGCAGCCGCCGGGAGTTCCTTGTTGCCGCACCGTCGGTCGCGCGACGGCAGAGCCGCTCCAAAGATCGACCGGGGTGATAAGCGGGAACTCTCGATTTCGAGATTAGCGGCGAGCCTGCTGTGCTACCATATAGTGACGATGGCTAGAACACATCCGCACGCCGAGGCCACCTACCGGGTTATCGC
>JAFAHP010000484.1 GCA_019237175.1 Alphaproteobacteria bacterium | reverse complement strand
AGACGGCGCATCGATGCCCGGACTGAAATTTTTGGTTCCAAAGTCCGCCATGCCCGCACACCAAGCCGGCATCGCCGCACCCGCGACGACCGCAGCAAAAGCGAATCGAATTAGCAATCCCGGCATCTCGTCCCCCTCATGCCGTTGTGATTTCCCCCTCGACCGACAAATTTTACGTCTGCCTGCCCTCCGCTGATGGCGGCGAACACAAAGCAAAGCCGAGCCATCTCCAGGTCATACAAGACAATCGTCAACGCATCGTCTCGATCCACCCGGCGGAATGCATCCGCCCCCGCATACTTCGGAACCGGTTAACGAGACATAATGCGAATTCGCCGGCCAGCGGCGCAAGTCCGGCTGAAAACGGCGCACAGGGTTGATTGGCAGCGCCTCCCCCAACCGGCGGCGCACCCGGGCCGTCTACGACCGCGTCATCGCCACCATGTAGTCGCAATTGCCGCGCCGCATATCCCCGTTCCAGCCATTGGGGCCGTAGTGCAGGGTAAACACCGAGCGGCTCCCGTCCCCGTTCAGGTGCGACAAGTGAATGTTGCCGCTGCGCGAGACCGAGCCGCGATAGTGAAGCGTGTGAAGTTTCCAGTCCTGGTAGACAATCGTGGCGTAGCCGTTGCGGACCGTCATGCTCATTGGCCGCCGGTCGACGCAAACCGGATTGGTGGTGGCCTCGGTCTCTACCCCCGAGACGCCGAGCGTCGCCAGACCCGAATAGTGGCCATTGAAAGATGCCAGTGTCGGCGGTGGCGGAGGCGGCGGCGCGGGCGGAGGCGGCGCTGCGGCGACGGGGGGCGGCGCTGCCGGAGCGGCTGGCGGTGGCGGCTGCGGTGCGCAAGCTACCGCGACGATGAGTAAGCTCAGAACAACCAGACGTTTCATCCCATCCTCCTCCGTTGATTTGCGTGGTAGGCATTGAGCCCGCGCGCTCGGTGTTGTCCGCAATAATCTATCGCCGAGCGCTAGAGGCAACGGATCGTCCATGTGGTGAAGACCTCGCCCCGGTCTTCCGAATACCCGTCCCGGGTGTTCCTGCGCTCGCGCTCGTTGAGCACCCGATAGCCGCTCGGGCAGACTTGCTGGGCGACGCGCCGGTTGGGCGCGGACGAGCCGCCGGGAACGCCCGAGTCCTGGATTTGATACGTGCGATAATCGAGCTTATTGACGCTCGCCGTAGTGCAGCCTGCGACGCCAAGGACGACTGCGAGCAACGGTAGAATACGGCGCATCGGGGTCACCCATGTTTTTCGGGCAGAGCCGTTTATTCCACAGGTCGGCCGCATGCCAGCCGCGCTATTTCGGCTTTGATGACGGACCGGCACGAGACCATATTTTGGCAAAAGGGAGGTGTCCAATGCAACCGGCCGATGCGTTGCGCTGGCTTCGACGCACTGGGGTCATAGGCCTGCTCGTCGCGCTGTGCGGTTGCGCCTCGCCCCCGACCGTCAATACGTCCCAAATTCCCCCGGTTCCGGCCGGCATGGCGCGGGTTTGGTTTTATCGCATCGACGCGCCGTACACTTCACAGGGCCGCCCGTACGTCAGGCTGAACGGCGCCCCGATCGGGATCTCCGAGGACGGCGGCGCCTTTTACCGCGATGTCCCATCGGGCCAATATTACGTTACGGTCGACAGTTACGGCGTCGATATCAACCAATTCCCGCATGTCGCCTTGACGCCGGGAGAGACAATGTATTTCCAGGTTATCGGATCGCGCTACTGGGAGAGTGGTGGCAGCAGCAGGGACGATTGGACGCGTCCGACATTTTATGTCTGGGTGATGCCGCCCCAAATCGCCGGCCCGGCAATCGACCACAGCCAATTCTACCCGAGTGCCGGCTAGGGGCCGCGGCCAATGCAACCGAAGCGGGTATTGCACTGCTTGCAAAGCGCCGCATTTATCGCCGTGCTCGTCGCATTGGGCGATTGCGCGCCGATGCTGCCGACCAGTGCGGCTCTGATCCCCCCGATCCCGGCCGGCATGGCGCGGGTATGGTTTTATCGCGAAGACCTGCCTCAGATCGCATGGCAGCGGCCCTACGTCAGAATGAACGGCGCCGTCGTTGGGATCTCCGAGGATGGCGGCGCCTTCTATCGCGATGTCCCGCCCGGCCAATACCATGTTAGCGTCGACAGCTACGGCGAGGACATCAACCAGTTCCCGTATATCGCCCTGGACGCGGGGCAAACGGTTTATCTGC
>JAFAHP010000449.1 GCA_019237175.1 Alphaproteobacteria bacterium | reverse complement strand
CACATCCGTCCACAGCTCCGCCGGATCCGGTTCGGGGCAGTCCTGGGCAAATTGTGCCGCCGTGCCGACGCGACCCCGGACCTCGCTGTCGATCTCCTTGAGCGCGGCCTCGGTCATCCCGCCTTCGAGCAGGCGCCGGCGCGCCTGTTCGATCGGATCATGCTCGGAGCGCATCCGATTGACCTCCTCCCGCGTGCGGTATTTTGCCGGGTCGGACATCGAATGACCGCGATAACGGTAGGTGAGCATTTCGAGAATGATCGGCCCCTGGCCCGAGCGAGCGTGTTCGGCAGCAGCAAGCCCCGCTTCGTAGACGGCGAGGACATTCATGCCGTCGACCTGCTCGCCGGGGATGCCATAGGCCATGCCGCGGTGGAACAGATCGGTCCGTGCCGAGGCGCGGTCGACAGCGGTCCCCATGCCGTAGCGGTTGTTTTCGATCACGTACGCGATCGGCAGCTTCCACAGGGAGGCCATGTTGAAGCTTTCGTAGACCTGTCCCTGGTTGATCGCGCCGTCGCCGAGATAGGTCACACAGATCAGCCCGCTTTCGCGATAGCGATGGGCGAAGGCGAGCCCGGTACCGATCGGCACCTGGGCGCCGACGATGCCGTGCCCGCCGAAGAAATTTTTCTCGCGGCTGAACATGTGCATCGAGCCCCCCTTGCCGTGCGAATAGCCGCTACGGCGCCCGGTCAGCTCGGCCATGACCCCGTTGGGGTCCATTCCGCAGGCCAGCATGTGGCCGTGATCGCGGTAGGAGGTGACGATCGTGTCGCCCTCTTTGAGGGCAGCTTGCATGCCGACCACAACCGCTTCCTGCCCGATATAGAGGTGACAGAAGCCGCCGATCAGCCCCATACCGTACATCTGCCCGGCGCGTTCCTCGAAGCGCCGGATCAGCAGCATCCCGCGGTAATATTCGAGCAGTTTCTGCGGTGGTACGCCCAGATCGGCAAATTCGACCGGCGTGGTCTTTCCGGTAACAGCCATACGCCTCCTCCCGAGGCCCGACTTGCTCAACGTGCTGGGAAACATGCGGGCAATTCCGCCCCATTGCAACCTCGCGGAATGCCCGTCCCAGCCGATAGATGGGGCGCCGCACCCGCCATCGCCTTCCCGCGGCGGTAGCGCAGCGTGCGCTCCCCTGTTTTGGCCCGGTAACAGGCGGAAAAACTCCTTTGCCGCCGGCGCGGTGCCTGAAGGCGGTGCAAAATCTGCATGATTCCAAAGATTTGAACCGCAGGATCGCGGCGTCGGGGACGCCGCAAACAGGGGAGAAAAAAGGCCGCAACAGCGGGGCGAAAAGCGATAACAGGGGAGCAACAGGGTGGGTAAGGCAGAGTCGAAGCATACCGCACGTTCCCCTTTTATCGGAGATCACGAGCCGCAGGATACGCTGCGAATTTGGCAACTTTTTTGTCGGTGGGAGTGTGCGGATCATCTCGATCGGCCGCCGCCACATGAGCCGCCGCGATGGTGAGAGGATAGCTGGTTGTTTGAATGAGGCCGGCCCTATCCGGAGGAGGGTTCAGGTCGAAGCTGTTGACGAGCATCGTTGCTACAAACCCGGCCCTGGCGGCTATCATCGCGGCCGGACTGGTATCGCATTTGCATAGCGAACCGCATTCGCCTGGGGAGGTGCCAATGACCGAAAGACTGGCGTTTTTGAACAAGGCCTACAGTGCTTATTACCACCGCGGCATACCGCCGGTGGACGAGGAGTTGACCCGAGTCGGGCCGGGCACGCCATGCGGCGAATACCTGCGGCGGTTTTGGCAGCCGGTGGTTGTTTCGAGCGAGCTCGGCAACGTTCCGAAGCGTATTAAAATCCTCGGCGAGGATCTCGTCGCTTTTCGCGACGGTAGCGACGAGATCGGGCTGCTCGAACTGCACTGCCCGCATCGCGGCACCTCGCTCGAATTCGGATTGATCGAGAGTACGGGGATTCGCTGCTGCTATCACGGCTGGCTCTTCGGCTGCAACGGCGCCATCCTCGAAACGCCGGGCGAGCCGGCCGACAGCACGCTGAAAGACAAGCTGTTCCAAGGCGCCTATCCGGTGCGCAAGCACGCCGGTCTGGTCTTCGCCTATATTGGGGGCCGCCGGATAAGCAGCCGCCATTCCCAAAGCTCGACACGCTCACCCTGCCCGGATACCAGATGGTCCCGCGCCCGCCTAGCGTGTGGGAATGCAACTGGATGCAGGTCAAGGAAAACGCGATGGACCCGGCGCATCTCCAGTTTCTGCACACGCTGCCGGGGAGCGAGGGCTTTGTCGACGACTTCAAGACACAACCGGAGTGGGACTGGATGGAGACCCCGGCGGGCATGGTCTACATCGACACGCGACGCCAGGCCGACCTGGTCTGGGTGCGCGTCGCCGATTTTATCCCGCCGAACATCCACCAGTTCACGGCCAACGACCAGGTCCTGGCGGCGCGCAACTCGGTCGGCCGGCCGCAGGCTACCTTCT
>JAFAHP010000438.1 GCA_019237175.1 Alphaproteobacteria bacterium | reverse complement strand
CTATATCGACCGCACACCGGCTCATATTGCGACGATGCAGAACATCCGGCTGAAGATCCGCGACCGCAAGAAGCTTGCGACCTGCCTCGGCTTCGGCCCGCGCTTCCTGCATTCCACTGGCCAGGCATATAAGGGTGGCCCGAACAGCGGGGTGTTCCTGCAGATCACCTGCGCCGACGCCAATGACCTCCCGGTCCCTGGCGCTCGTTATACCTTTGGGGTCGTCAAGGCGGCTCAGGCGCGCGGCGATTTCGACGTTCTCGCCGAGCGCGGCCGGCGAGCGTTGCGTGTCCACATCACCGGCGACCTTGATGCCGGGCTCGACCGGCTCTCACGGGCTGTCGAGCAAGCGCTGCAATAAGCCCAGGGGACTGAGCCATGCACGTGGAGGATAGGATGAACCGTTCGGTGCCTCCGCCGCGGGGCCGGAAAGCGCCGCCCTGTACTCTGGTAATTTTTGGCGCCGGCGGTGACTTGACCAAGCGCCTGTTGATGCCGGCGATCTACAATTTGGCGAAGGCCAGGCTGCTTGCGGAGAAATTCGCGATCATCGCTGTCGACCGCACGCCAAAACCGGTCGAAGCCTTTCGCGAGTATCTGGCCGAAGGGGTCAGGAGCTTTGTTTCGGACACCGCCGCCGGACCGGCGACCGAGCCCTTTGACGAGCAGGCGTGGGCATCACTCGCCAGCCGGATCACCCATTTCGCCGGCGACCTGACCGAGTCGGATACCTATGCTCGGCTTAGCGACGTGCTGCAGAAGACGGCGACGCTCCACCAAACCGGGGGGAACGCGGTCTTTTATCTGGCCGTCGCGTCGCAGCTGTTCGGGACGATTGTCGAGCAGCTGGGCGCCGTCGGCTTGACCCGGGAGGATGGCAGTGACTGGCGCCGCGTCATCATCGAAAAGCCGTTCGGCAATGATTTGGACTCGGCCCGCGCGCTCAACGACCGTATTTTGAAAGTGTTGTCGGAGCCGCAGATCTACCGGATGGACCACTTCCTCGGGAAGGAAACGGTCCAGAACATCATGGTGCTTCGGTTCGCCAACGGGATCTTTGAGCCGATCTGGAACCGCGACCACATTGACCATGTGCAGATCACCGTAGCGGAAACGGTGGGCGTTGAACGCCGCGCCCGATTTTATGAAGCAACCGGCGCGCTGCGCGACATGGTTCCAAACCATGTCTTCCAGCTCCTTAGCCTGACGGCCATGGAGCCACCCAACTCGTTTGACGCCGACGCGGTCCGCACCGAAAAACATAAGGTCCTCGAGGCCGTGAGCCCCCTCGACGGCGAGGAAATCCGCCGCAACACGGTGCGCGGGCAATATGGCACGGGCGCCATCAGGGGAGAGCCCGCGGTCGCCTATCGGGAGGAGCCCGGTGTCGCACCCGACAGCATGACGGAAACCTATATCGCAATGCGTTTGGCCATCGACAATTGGCGCTGGGCCGGTGTGCCGTTTTACCTGCGCACCGGCAAGCGCCTCACCCGACGCACGACGGAAATTGCGATCCACTTCAAGCAGGCGCCGTTTGCGCTGTTCCGCGACACGCCGGTCGACGCTCTGACCCCCAATGTTCTGGCCTTGCAGATCCAGCCCGACGAGGGCGCCTCGCTGCAATTCAGCGCCAAGATCCCGGGGCCGGAAATCGACCTTGGCGGCGTGCGGATGAACTTTTCCTACAAGGACTACTTCAACACCGAGCCGACCACCGGGTACGAAACCCTCGTCTACGACTGCATAATCGGCGACGCGATGCTATTCAACCGAGCCGATGGCGTCGAAGCCGGGTGGGCGGTGGTGCAGCCCATTCTCGATCTGTGGAAGGACGACAAGACCGTCCCGCTCGAGATTTATCCGGCGGGTAGCGCCGGTCCCGATGGCGCGGACAATTTGCTGTGGCGCAGCGGCCGGCAATGGCGGCCGATCGCGTGATCGAGGCAGCGGCCATCCGATGAGCCGTCCCGTCATTGTTGCGCCGTCGATCCTGTCGGCCGATTTTGGTCGGCTCGCGGACGAGGTCCGTGCGGTCGACGCGGCGGGGGCGGACTGGATACACGTCGATGTGATGGACGGCCGCTTCGTGCCGAACATCACGATCGGCCCCGTCGTCGTCGAGGCAGTACGGAAGGCCACCGATAAGCCTGTCGACGTGCATCTGATGATCGTCGAGCCCGAGCATTACCTCGACGAGTTCGCACGTGTGGGTGCCGATCACCTGCTCGTTCATTGCGAGCCGAGCTCGACCATCCACCTGCACCGGACTATTTCGCATATCCGGGATCTTGGAAAGACCGCCGGCGTGGTGCTGAACCCGGCGACTCCCCTGTCGATGATCGAATACGTGCTGGATCTTTGCGGCGTTGTTCTGATCATGACCGTGAATCCAGGTTTTGGCGGACAGCAATTCCTGCCTGAGATGCTGCCGAAAATCCGTGCACTGCGTCGCCTGTGCGATGAGCGCGGGCTCGACCCTGTCATCGAGGTCGACGGCGGATTGAGCGGTGAAAATGCCTGGCAGGTGCGCGAGGCCGGAGCGACTGCCATCGTCGCCGGCTCTCACATATTCCACGCCCCGGATTACGCTCGGGCGATCGCGGATATCCGCCGATCGAGCCGAACCAACCCATGAGCATTGATCGCGATCAGCTGAAGCGCGCGGCGGCTTTGCGCGCCATCGAGGAGGTCGAGGACGGCATGGTCGTCGGGCTCGGCACCGGCTCGACCGCCGCGTTTGTGGTCGAAGGGCTGGCGGCCCGTGTCGCGGATGGGCTCCGTGTGGTCGGCATCCCGACTTCCGAGCGCACCGC
>JAFAHP010000281.1 GCA_019237175.1 Alphaproteobacteria bacterium | reverse complement strand
AAGTCCGGGTAGTCGGTCCAGGCGACCTTCCGCATAGCGCGCCTCAATCAGCAAATTGTTTCCGACCGAATAGCCGCGTCGCTCAAGTGCAGCGCCGAGCCCTTCTATTGTCGACGTGTCCCTGGCCCCGAACCCCAAAAAGCCGAGCCGGTAGGTCTTCTCCGATTGTTGGGCGAGCACTGTGCGAGGCCGGACTGCTGCCACTCCGCCAAGGATCAAGAGATCGCGCCGGTTCAACCCTTCACCTCGACGTGGGCGGTCGGTCAAATGATATTACCTTGCGCCCCTGCCCACCGACAAATGATAGTTTCAAGCCAGGGATATCACCGGGCGGCAAGTTGGAATGACGTAATGCCGGCTTCCTCGACCGGCTTTGGCCGGTCCGCGAAGGTGCGGATGGGGCACGAAGAGCGGTTCCCTGCCGCCCGGGCTGAGCGCTGGCTGTGGGTTCAGTAACCCCGATCGTCTGCCTTGCGTAAGATAGCCGACAGTCGGGGATCAAGATATCTGCATCGAAATCGAAGTCTTGAAAAGATTGAGCTTTTCCGATGCAGATTTCTGATGCAGAATGAAAGCATGATTTACGGCTACGCGCGCGTCTCGACGGCCGCCCAAGACGAGAGCGGTCAAGTCGCCCAACTCAAGGCGGCCGGGTGCGAAAAGATTTTCCGAGAGAAGATCACCGGCACGACGGCCGACCGGCCGCAGCTTAAAAAGCTGATGAAGGCCCTCACCCCCGGCGCCGAGGATCGCGAGGATGATCTCGGCAAAGTCCGAGGTCGTATCAAGGAATGGCTCGCCGAGTGACCGGATGCCTGCGCCCGCGCGTTGGATGTCACAAGCGATGTTCAGCAAGTCGGTCGTGTAGCGCGACAGGCGGTCGACGGCCGGGGTGATCACAACATCGTGTTTTATATGCCACTAAAATTGGTTTTTTTGCACGCATCGCTCTCACATTTTTGGAAGCGAGTACATGATAATCAAAACTGATCAGTGAGGTCTAACCGTTTCGATTATATTCTGTGAGATCGTTTGGCTTGAACCACTATTAATGCGGTAGGAAAGCGCCAGCTACTTTCGAGCGCTAAAAATGGCGTTTGTCAGGAGAACGAGGCTAATCCTGTGGTGCCGTGCGCTTCCCAAGCGGACGGTAAGCCGAGGAGCAGGCCGCCCGCTATGGCAGGGTGGGGACGCCAAAATCGAGGGTCATGTTGCCGCCGAGCCAGGCGCAGTTGAGCGGCCGCAAGCGCTTGAGAAGCGGGAGCGCTGAGGGATCACGCATGCGCGCGTAGTAGGGCTCGAGCCAGGCGGCATCGAAGCCCTTGCCGCCGGCGAGGCCGCCGAGCGTCGCCGCCGAGACGTCTTGTGCCTCCCCTGTGAGCCGAACGAAGATCGCAGGGTCATCGAGCCCGGTGATCGTCGTGTCGACGAGCCGCGACAGTGCGCCGTTGTTCGCCCGATAAAGCGGCAGGCCGTTCGCCTCGCCCAGCTCGGCGAGCATGACGAGCGGCAACAGCGCAAAGAGGTGGTAGTGGAGCGCGCGCTTTTTGCGGGCGAGCTCGAGCGGCAAGGTGCCGTCCGCCGCGATGTCGGCGATCCCCATGTGGTAGCGCGAAATGCCCCACTCGAAGCGCGCGCGATCATCCGTCGCAATCCCCGCAGCCGCGACCGCGAGGCCGGCCCAGTAAGCGTGATTGTTTCGGCTGCTCGGGATTCTGCCCTTGGGCGGTGCGTTATAAGGCGGCCCGACCGCATCTGCGAGGGCGCCGAGCCAGGCGACGACCCGCGCCGACTTGTCGTGGTCGAGGCCGGGCGCTTGGCGCAGCTTAAGCCAGGCGAGCGCGAGCCCCGCGAGTCGCCATTCGCGCTCATAAGCGCCTTGATGAGAGACGGTCCCTAACATCGCGCCGGCGTCGGCCCACGCGGTGAGCCAATCGAGCGCGCAGCGGGCAGCGTCTGGTGCGCCGTCGCGGCTGGCGATCAGTCGATCGCTCCGCATCGTCACCGCAGCGGTGAAGGCATTGAGCGGCTTGAGCGCCTGTTCCTTCCATGCCAGCGCGTTGGGATCGATGACCGAGCTGGCGAGATCGGTGTAGAAGCCGCCGACGACAATATCGCGCATCGGCTGCGGCGACTGGGCGCAGCGGTCCGAGACCTTTTCGGTCCCGCTAATGACGGCGCGGCGCGCTGCGACGTCGACAGGCGCCTTCAAGGGCTCTCCTGCAAAAGCGCTCGGCAAGAAGAGCGGTAAAAGGACGCAACCGACGGCGAGCCCTAATAAATTAAGAAAGCAATTGGTGCGGCACATCGACAGACGGCAGCGCGTAGTCGTCCAAGACCATCTGCGGCACGAGGCCCGCTAAGCGGTCGTTGCCATAGTAGTTGCCCGCTGTCACCACTGCGACGAGGTCGAGGGTCGGAACGATGAAGATCCGCTGTCCGCCTTGGCCAGCCGCTGTGACCCAATCGACCCGTCGACCAGATACAGACGAGGCGCCAAGCCAGAATTGATAACCGTAATAGTAGCCGCCTCGCGTCGTCTTGATCTGTGGTGCGGTGGCGGCATCGATCCAGGTCTCCGATACCACGCGTGCACCATTCCAAAGGCCACGATCGAGCACAAGCTGGCCGATCTTCGCCATGTCGCGCGGCCGGAGCCACAAGCAGCACCAGTTCTTCGGGTCTCCGTTCGGAAGCCACGTCCACGTGACATCAGAGATGCCTAGGGGATCAAACAACAGGGCAGCGGCGAGCACATCGAAGCGCTTGCCCGTGGCGCGAGCGAGGATCCCGCCGATCAAGGCAGTCGCACCGCCGCTGTAATTCCACGCCGATCCCGCCGGCGTGACGACTGGCAGCGAAAGCACGTAGCGGTACGGTTCGAGCGATGCGCTCAACGTGTTCTCGTTGATGTAAGGCGCATCGTCGTTCCAGGCCAAGCCCATCGACATCGTCAGCAGGTGCCGAATGGTAATGCGGTCCTTCTCCGGCGTGCGAAGACCGGCGTAGTCGGGGAAAAACGACAGCACGGATTGGTCCACATCGGCGATGATGCCGCGATCGATAGCTGCGCCCAGCACCAGGGCGGTCACGCTCTTGGTCATCGAGCGCAGATCATGCGTGGTCGCCGCGTCGAAATCGATGATCCCAGGACCGTTCCGCGCCTTGAGGTCAAAGCCTCGGAAGTAGTGCTCAAAGGCAAGCTTGCCGTACCGTACGATGACAACACCGTGCAGATTGGCTTCTTCCCACTCTTCGAACCTCGGTACGAGCGCACGCAGCTTGCCGCCATCAATTCCGACGCTTTCGGGAGCCGCCACCTGCCAGTGGTCGTCGTTCGCGACTGGGAGCATACGCTGGGTCTCCGCATGCGTCGGATGCGCCGAACTGCCGAGAAACCACCCCGTGCAAAGGATCTACCCGACATGGCAGCAATACCATGCATTTCAGCCCCAGTCCTAACCGGTCAAAGGCGGAGTGGCCCCGGCCTGAGGTGCCTGATGGCGGCGGTGAGCTTGCGCGGCGCACATCTCCACCGGGCACGAACCGGATAC
>JAFAHP010000203.1 GCA_019237175.1 Alphaproteobacteria bacterium | reverse complement strand
CAAATATTCGGGAAACTTGGTGTGAAACGAGGTCGTAAAGCCGCGGCGCTGCTGTACACAATAAGCGCGCGCCGCCAAACCTAGCGGTCCTTCGGTCGCGATATGGATCGTGTCGGGGGCAAAGGCGTCGACCAGCCGCGAAAGCCGGCGCCGAGTGGCGATCGCGAGGCGGATCGTCGGGTCGGTCGGGCAAGGTACCGTGGGAAAGAGATCGGGCGTCACCGCCAGAATCTCGTGTCCGGCGGCGCTGAGCCCGGCGGCCAGTTCGGACAAGGTCCGGACCACACCGTTAACCTGCGGCGCCCATGCGTCGGTGACCAGCGCTATCTTCATGACTGCACCCGGAGCACCACCGTTGCCGAGATCCGGCTCAGGGCTGAGGCGGCTCGGCGGGGGCCGGCGTCGCCGCCGCCAGGGAAGCGCGGTCGGCAGCGCCGGCGGGATGCCGGAAATCAAGCCAATCGAGCGTAAACGGCTGTTTGAACATCACCGTCCACACGTAATTCATGCTGTAATCGAAGGCGACGCGCAGCAGCCCTTCGGCGGTGAGCCGGCGTCCCGACGAAAAGGCCGGCAGTCCAAATGAGAATTTTACCGCGCCAACCTTGCTCAACCGGCGCGCGAGCTCGGTGTCTTCGCCGTAAAAGCTGAAGTCGGGATTGAACGCATCGGCGGCGTCGAGGGCGTTCTTGCGAACGACAAAGTTGCCGCCCTGCATCATCGACCCGGCACGGAAAACGAACCGCACCAAGAGATAACCAATAAAGGCAACGCGGTAAAAGATCGCGGCGGTGACCCGGATCCTTTTCGATACGTCGTAGTGGATGAAAGGGCCGCTCAGCGCGGCCAGTTCCGGCCGGTTTTTAAATACCGCGAGCACCGTGTCGAGCCAGCCCGGCGGAATCATCGTGTCGGCGTCGATATTGGCGTTGAGCTCGCCTTTTGCGGCGAGGCAACCCGCACGGCGCGCCTGTACCAACCCGCGTTGCGGCTCGTCGACAACCATCACCCCCGGGATCGCGGCGGCGATCTGACGCGTGCGGTCAGTGCTGTTGTTGTCGACGACAATGATTTCCGCGCTGCATGCAACGCGCGAGGTCTCCGCCAAAATTGCGTGCAAACACGAGGCGATCAACGCTTCTTCGTTATAGGCGGGCACGACAAAGCTAATCGTCAATTCCGACATTCCCCCTCCCTTGGCTCCCCGTCTGCGACGATAAACGTCATAGCTGCTGATCGACGCTCTCCAGGACGTCGTCCAGCGGCTCGGTTTCGAAAGCAAGCTCTAAGCTCAGCGGGTCGAATGCGCGGCGGGTCATCCAATTGACCACCTCGAGGGAACCGTCGAACTCTTCGACGAGGGCCGTGCAGCTCTCGACCCAGTCACCGCTATTGCAATACAGAACCCCGCCGAGATCGCGAATTTCGGCGTGATGGATATGCCCGCAAACGACCCCATCGGCGCCTCGCCGCCGGGCTTCCTCGGCAATCGCATCGCCAAACGACGCGATGTATTGCACGGCGTTCTTAACACGCCGTTTCAGGTAAGCCGACAGCGACCAATAAGGATAACCGAGCCGCCGCCGCATCGTATTGAAATGGCGATTTACCCATATCATCAGGGTATAGGCGCCGTCGCCGAGCAACGCCAGCCAGCGCGCATGCGTGACGACCGCATCAAAGGCATCGCCGTGCATCACCAACAGGCGCCGGCCGTCGGCGGTGACGTGGATTGCTTCTTCGAGGATCTCGACGCCGCCGAACTGCAGTCGAGTGTAATCGCGCAGCCATTCGTCGTGATTGCCGGGTATGTAAATGGCGCGCGTTCCCTTGCGTACCATGCGCAGCAGCTTTTGCACGACGTCGTTATGGGTCTGCGGCCAATACCAGGATTTTTTGAGGCGCCAGCCATCGATGATATCGCCAACAAGGTAGATTGTATCGGCACTGTTGTGACGGAAGAAATCGAGCAGAAACTCGGCCTTGCAGCCGCGGGTGCCGAGATGAACGTCCGAGATCCAGATCGTGCGGTAGCGGCGCAGCCGCTGTGTACGGCTCATGCCGCCTCTCCGCCGCGCAGCGAGCGGTTTGCATCCCAATAGCACCAGATCTGCGCCGGCAGCAGGTTGAACCAGACCCGTGCAACCTCACAGCCAATGACACCCAGTTCTTTGACTGCCAGTGGCGAGCGGAAGCCGTTGGTCAACTGAACAAACCGGCCGCCGTCGAGGCGATCGAGGCAAGGGCGCACGACCGCCGCTTGTTCGGCCGCAGAAAACCACTTGATCGGCAGGCTGGACACGACCGAAGAAAGTTGTTGTGCCCGAATCGCGGGATGCTGGCCGATCCGCATGGCGTCACCTTCGATCACCGCGACACCCGGCAAGTTCCGGCGCAGGATTTTGGCCAGTTCAGGTTCGCGTTCGAGGGCGATGATGCGTTCGGGTGGACAACCGGCGCGAATCAAGCCGCGGGTCAGACTGCCGGTCCCGGCGCCCAATTCGAGGACCGGCCCGGGCCGCGACAGGTCGACCTGGGCGGCGATGACGTCGGCGAG
>JAFAHP010000194.1 GCA_019237175.1 Alphaproteobacteria bacterium | reverse complement strand
ACCGCCCGCCATGGAGGCGTTCTCGAGCAGGTAGAGCTGGTAACTGTTGCCATCCAGGGACTGGAAGCGTGTACGGATGAGCAGGGTGTTGTTACTTGGATCGGTTATATACGTGTTGGTAATCCTGTACTTCGGCGTTGCGCGTTTATCCGTGTTGGCGACCGTGTACTCGAGCGCCTTCTCGTCCGGCATCGAGATTTCATGAGTGGTTGCGTCGCGTTCCAAATCCACGAAGGTCGAGCCATCAGTGACGATATACTGCATGTCCTGCATGTTCGGAATGTCAAGGCGCGGATAGAAGACCTCGGTGGTGATCCCGTTGGCCACCGTAAACCAGACCTTGCCGGTCTCGTCCGCAGAGGTGCCGACAGCCACCTTGTTTCCTGTCGTCCACGAGGCAGCAATGCCGGGACCGTCATTTGCGGTTCCTGCTGCAAAGGCCGCCTCGTGCGGCTTGACTAGCGCCGAGGCCGGGAGCAGCACCAGCGTCGTTAAGACGATCGCGGAGCCTGAGATATTGTGCCAAACCAGCCTGCCGATCGAGCCGGTCACGCTTACCTCGTTGGGTTCAGTTGACACTGATCTTGAGGCCGGGCCCTGCCCGGCGCTCGTGGTTAATATCGCAAACACTCGGAGACGAGTGTGAGCCGCTTCACATTACCCCGGCATCGGGCGCGATTCTCGGTGTGGCGCTCGACATCCTGAACCGGGAACTCGGAATAAAACGCCTGTCGCGGAAGGCGGCGGCAATGCCAACGGGTTCGATCGTCGTCGGCGGGCCATTCAATTCGGGCATCCCGGCCGGGCGCGAAACCTGGAACTATGACACGGCCCCGCCGGAGATCGCGGCGAGGGCGAAGACGATTGGTACGGTCTGCGAACGGCGCGGCGTGCCGTTGCCGGCCGCGGCCCTGCAGTTTCCGCTGGCCCACCCGGCCGTCGCGGCGGTCATCCCGGGGCCGCGCGACGTCGCGGAGTTCGCCGACAACCTGAAGCTGCTGCAGCTGCCGATCCCGCCAGCCCTCTGGGCCGATCTGCGCGCCGAGAAATTGCTGCACCCGGACGCGCCGACCCCGCGCTGATATTCCGCTGATGTTCCTTTATCAGCCGAATTAATTCCGCTGTTCGGCCAAAAAATTCCGCTGTTGGGTCGCGTAGCGGAATTTGCAAAAAAGCCATTTTATTGCAATAACTTGCTGGTAGCGCCTCCGGCCTCAATCGGCGCAAAATCGGGCCTTTCCGCTGTATTTTCCGCAGGAGCAGGGGAATCGCGGCTGGAAAAATCCGCCCTGCGGCTACTGTAAAGCGGGTGCAACCCGCCATCTCACCGTATCGGCGGCGGGTTGCGCCTGTGCTCCACCCGCTCTACAGCTGTGCAACAAAGGCGATCGAGAGCGAGATTACCCGTATCCCCGCCTCCCACGATACTGTTGATCGCCGCGACGTCGCTGCTCGGAGGTTTGTTCGGCTTGCTGCTGCTGTTTCAAGCCGTGCGCGGCTGGCTGGGGGCGTGATCCAGCCGGTCATCCTTTCGGTGCAGGCGCGCGCGGTCGGTCGTCACCAGCAGGGGGCGGTGGTCGGGCTGCGCCAGACAGGACAACGGCTCAGCTCGATCCTGATCCCGCCCGTTATGGGCGCGATCGCGGACCGCTTCGGGACGAGCCAAAGCCTCCTGATTTACGCGGCCTTCATGTTGCCGCTCTGCGGCCTACTCGCGCTGATCATTCGTCACCTGCAGCGGCCCGGCAACGCCGACACCTGAGGGCTGACTTATGAACTACGGCTTCCTCATGTGGAGCGAGTGCGCCGCGCCGCTGGATACAGCGGTTGAATATAGCATTATCAGCCTTTAAAAGGAGCAACGACACCCTCACACGGGTGGGGTCACAGGTTCAATCCCTGTCGCGCCCACCATCGCGCGACAGATGGCGATCGATGGTGACAGGCGCGTAGCTCAGTGGCAGAGCACTCCTAGCACATGGGAGAGGTCAGGGGTCCGATTCCCCTTCGCGCCTACCATCGCATTGTCGTAGCCTTCCAGCGGAAATGATTGCGGAGGGGATGATGCGGTCGACGCAAATCGGCGAATTCGAAATTCATCGGGTGGCCGAATTCGAAGGGCCGTTCTTTACTCCGGCCGAGTTTTTTCCCGATTTCGACCCCGAGATCGTCAAGGCGAATGGCGATCGGTTGGGCCCGCAGCTTATCGAGCCGGGGACCGGCCGGTTGATCTTCAGCTTTCACAGTTTTGTCGTGAAGACGGGACACCATACGATCCTGATCGATTCTTGCCTGGGCAACGACAAGGAGCGACCGACGCGGCCGCAATTTCATCGCATGCGGACGCCCTATCTCGCCGATCTCGCCGCCGCCGGGGTCAGGCCGGAGGGTGTCGACTATGTGATGTGCACGCATCTGCACTGGGACCATGTCGGCTGGAACACCCGGCTCGACAATGGCCGCTGGGTCCCGACCTTCCCCAATGCCCGCTATGTCATGGCGCGCCGCGAATTCACGCATTGGCAGGGCGTGCATGAACACGGTGAGGACACGCCGCACCGGCGCGCTTTCGAGGATAGCGTGCTGCCGGTCGTGCGCACCGGGCAGTCGCTGCTGGTCGACGACGACTACGCTTTCGAAGACGGGTTGTGGTTCGAAGGCGCCCCCGGCCACACGCCCGGGAACGTCGTGATCCACGCCCGCTCGGGCGATGCGACCGGCGTCTTCATGGGCGACGTGATC
>JAFAHP010000057.1 GCA_019237175.1 Alphaproteobacteria bacterium | reverse complement strand
ACGATCATCATCGTCGAGGCAACGGCGAGAAAGCGGACCTGGTCGGGCGTCAGATGCAGCGGCTGCTTCGCCAGCACCAAGAGCGAGCCGGTCATGACCAGGTCGTAGCCGTCGACAAACCCGACGAGCGCCAGCACCGCGATCACCATCAGGTGGTAGCGGCTGAACGGAATGCTGTCGAGCTTGCGACCAAGTGTGTGGGCGGCTGCCGATGCCGATGGTCCAACCGGCCGGATTTCTGCCATCGGTCCCTCCCGATTTGGCGGCGGCTTTTTTCTCGCCTCGTTACCCGATCTTCCTGCCTCAGGCGGCCGCCGGAACCCCCTCCGTCACGGTTTCCAGCTGGCCGACGGTCTCGCGGCCAAAGACCAGTGGGATAAAGGCGCCGATCGCCACGACGACAAAGATCGTACCGAAGAAGATCGGCGCCGACCCGGTGTGCGGCTCCATCAAGAACGGCGCCAGCCCACCGGCGAACAGCCGCCCGAACGACTCGCCGAAGATGTGCCCGCGGCCGCGCAGCGCCGTCGGGAACTGTTCGGACAGATAGACGCGGGTGGCGGTGAAGGCCGACAACACCGTAAAGCCGATGATCAGCCCTCCGGCCACCATCACCACGCCGGCATAATCCCCCGCGCGATGCGACAACAGCATCAGCGCGAGACCCGGCAGCGACCCGGTGAGCGCATAGGCGATCGTCCAGCGCCGTCCAATGATCTCCATCAGGAACCCGGTGAAACCCTTCCCGAAGAAGCTTGCGGCATAGACGATCGAGGTCAATCCCAAACTGGCGCTCAAGGCAAAGCCCTGATCGTTCAGCGCTTTCGGCAGCAGCACCGAAATCAGAAAGAAAGCGGTGCCGGCGCAGATGCCGCTAAGAACCCCGACCGTCGTCCAGCGCAGCTGACCTTTGGCGAACAACGCCCAATAGGGGGGCAGCTTCTCGCGAGCAGTCGGCGTCGTGTCGCCGAGCGCGTCCAGCGTCAGGGGCGGCACCTTGTTGCCGGATCGCGCAATAATGCGGTTGACGATGTCGACCGCGACCTGCGGCCGGCCTTTGCGCAAGTACCAGCGCGGACTTTCGGGAAGCACCAAATAGACGATGACCGGAATAACGGTCACCGCAAGCCCGCCGGGCAACGCCAGAAAACGAAAGGCGTTGGCATTGCCGGCGAGCAGGCCTGCGATAAACGGCACCACGGTAAACGAGGAGGCCAGCGCCATCTCATAGACGGCGCTGTAGGTGCGTCGATGCTGCGCCGGCATCAATTCGGCGGCGATCGGGAACGCCGCCGAAACGACACCGCCGGCGCCAAGGCCGGTCATCAGGCGCAGGATGATCAGCTGCTGGGCAGTTTGAACCAGCGGGATCAACAAGGTCAGAAATGTCGTCAGGAACACGCCGATCAACACGATGGCTTTGCGGCTCAAATGGTCGGACACGGCCGAGAAAAAGAAGCCGCCGAGACACAGCATGAAGGTCGGGCCGACGGCGAGCCAACGGATGTCGGAACCGGTCAGCTGCAGCGGCGCCTTGGCCAGCACCAGCAGCGAACCGGTCATTACCAGGTCATAGCCCTCGATAAAGCCGACGAGAGCCAGCACGGCGATTATCAGAACGTGGTAACCGCTGAACGGAATGCTGTCGAGCTTGCGCCCGAGCACAAAGCTGGCCGCAGTTGCCGGCCTATCGATAGGGCGAGTTTCTGCCATGGCGACCTCCCCTTAGGTCGAACCTGGAGGACCAGCGAAAACCCAAAACTTGCGAGACGGCACGGCGGCTACGTGACGGATGACTACGCCGTTCGGTTACCACCGGATCGTCGCAAATTCTGCCGACCGCTTCGGATGCCACCGAGTCGATGGTCGTTGTTGAACGACCCCCTTCAGATCATCCCCAGCCTAGCCTTGCGGGACATGGTTGTCACCCGACAAACCTGCCGGCCGCCGGCGGATAAAGCGTATCGTCGGCCAGCGCTTCCCTCTCAACTCCACCGGCCGCTAATGTCGCCATTCGGTAGGCGGTGGGTTCACTTCGGCGAGGGGCAGGGTGGCGGGCCTGGGGAGCGGAACGATGTCGGGCTTCTCAGCCGGTTCGGGCTTGCGCGCTTCGGCGGCGCGTTTCAGGCGGTAGTACGAGCGGATCGTCAGCGGAATCGAGCTCAGATAAACCACGCCGACAACCATCAACGTCGGCCATGGTGCCGTCGTCAGAAAGGCGGTTGCGACGCCGAAGGCGAGCAAAGTCGGGATCACCATGTGGTGCGGGATGCGGATCCGCTTCAGCGACACCGTCGGGACCTTGCTGACCATCAACAACGCGATCCCGGTTATCGTCACCGCGCTCAAATAGGGTGAGCGAAAGGGCCAGTCGCCCCATTCGAAGCTGAGGAACATCGGGATCATCACCAGCCCCGCGCCGGCCGGCGCGGGCGCTCCGCTAAAGAACGGAGCCGCGTAGGACGGCACCTCGGCGTTCGTCCCAGCGTTGAAGCGTGCCAGACGCAGCGCACAGCACACCGCGAAGAACAGCACGATCGCCCATCCCAGAACATGCAGCTCCGACATTGTCCAGAGATAAAGAACCGCCGCCGGAGCCACGCCAAAACTGACGAAATCCGACAGGCTGTCGAGTTCCGCTCCAAAGCTGGAGGTGGCTTTGAGCAAGCGGGCCATGCGTCCGTCGAGGCCGTCGAAAATGCCGGCCGCGATGATCGCAAATACCGCACCCTCGAAATTCCCGCCCATCGCAAAACGCATCGCCGTCATCCCGGCGCACAACGCGAGCAGAGTCAGGACATTCGGGACCATGCGGTTGACCGACAGGCCGGAAAGGCGGCGGACCCGCATCCGCGGCCGCCGCACCCTGGCGCGACGC
>JAFAHP010000811.1 GCA_019237175.1 Alphaproteobacteria bacterium | reverse complement strand
GCTGCACCGGCGCGCGCGGTATCGTCCTGGATCGGGTAGGACCATGACTCGATCCGCCCGGTGAACGGACGGGTGATGCCTGCCACCCGCATCGCGGCGTGGAAGCGGGAAAATTTCGGATTGCCGCCGTCGAGGTCTAGAATGTGCACGGGTTTTCCCGTCGCCGCCGCCTCGCTGATCATCGAGACCGAATCGGCGGTCACCAGCAGCGCATCGGCGAGCGCGAGATAGGCAAAGTAAGGGTTGTCGCCGTCGCCGTCCCAAATCATGCCTGGGAAACTGCCGAGCCGCGCACGCAGGATCGCGGTCCCCCGCTCTCCGGTCCGCCGCGACGGCGTTAATAACAGGGAGCCGCCATTCTCGCACAGCAGAGCCGCTAGCGCGTCGGCGATCTGGGCGAGGCGCTTCAGGGTCAGCCGGTAGGCCTTGTTGGCGCCGCCGATCAGCGCAGCAAAAATCGGCCTCGGCAGGTCCGCGAGTGCCGGGAAGCGACGGCGTTCGGCTTCGAGCCGCGCAACCGTTACGCGATGCACAGCGCCGCGGGTTACAATGACCCGCGGCCCGCGCAATCGGTCGTGCTCGGGTGAGACGATCAGGTCGAACTCGGATCGCCGAACGCGCGGGTCCTGGATCTGAGCCAGGAAGGTGCGGCCGCCGCTGGCGCGCCGGATCCTCAATGCCGGCACCGCCGCATTGCGGCCGCAGGCGATCACAAAATCAGGCCAAGGCGGGGCGAACAGCGACTTGCCGCCAGAGACGGCGTATCCGGGCAAGAGCCATAACTGCGGCGGCAAGATGCTCCACGGAGGGCGCACGCTGAGTGGTTTTTCGATAAAGGAGCAACCCGTTGCCTCGGCGAGACCGAGCGCCTGGCTTCTCATGCCGGCCTTACCGTCATGCAGTACCCAGGCCCTCGGTTCGGCACCACACGCCGCTGCGCCTGACCAACAAACGGCGTGCGCGGGCGGGGACGGCATTGACTTGGGTTACACCCCGGAGCGGATTACCGCAATCGCCGCTCCGTCATGCGCTCCAGCACCTGCACGGGCGAACGTGCCGGATCAGCCATGGATGCAACGTCGAGGTAGAAGGTTTGCTCGAGCGCATATTGGCCGGCCAAAGCCGCATGTAAGACTTGGTCGGTGTAGCACAGCCAGCTCGACTTTGCCGGAAAAGCGATTTCGACTTGCGGGGCGCTCTGCTGATAAGAAATGTTGCGCTTGGCCCGGTTATGAAGGCGGAGCATCAGCTGGTCATAGGCGCTCCGCCGGCCCCTGGTGGCTCCGAGGGCAGCGAGGAGCCAGGCAACACCCGCAACTGGTCGGCCCAAAGACGGCAGGAATTTCTGGGCGAAATCCTGAAACGGCTCGCCGACTCGCCAAATGCGCGGTTTGCCCGACGGATTGATATTGGAGAAAAAGCGCAGAATGCGGCGGCCCCGGGTAGGAGTCGAAGGAAACGCGTCGACGTGCAGGAGCGTGTCATCCTTCAACGGCGAGTACAACCGGCCGGCGATTTCGACCGGGCGATAGCTGGTACGGGCGCGCTCGAGGTTCGCGGCGTAGCCGGGGAAAAGATCGGAGACGAGCCGGGTCGCCGCCGCCGCAAAGTCCTGCATCGCCGCGTGAAGATGCAGCCGCTCGCAATCTGTCACCCCAGTGCCTCGCAGGGAACCGGTCGCGGGATCGAGGCTTATGTTCTTCGCTTTTCCGTCGGCTAATGCCGGTGACAGCAAAGACTGTCTGTTTTCAGCCAGCTCGAAAGCCAGATTTGGGAAAAAGAGTATTTTGCCGTGCTCCAGCGCTTCAAGAGCACGAATTTTTACCGCCTCGGGGAAGGATCCGCCCCAACGGTTTATCTCGATTGTTTCCAGCGTCGCAGACAGGGCGAAACCCCGCGTAACATCTTTGTGCGCATTCTAGTGCGATTGGCTCGCAGGCGGCAACAAAGCGGAGAGTTGGCGCTCGGGAATTGCCGTCACGAGGCGAACACTGGGTTCCAGCAGCCCATGTCAGCTCGGCCCTTCTCCTGCTCAAACGGCCACATAATCGTAACTCGCTCAGTCGCGAGCGGCAAACAGCGCCTGGCTTTGTGGAGCTTCCGGCGCCTGTGGAAACAGCAGCTCCTCATAGACCTCGATCGTGCGGGCACACATCGCCTCGCGCGTGAACCCATTGGCCACGTGTGCGATCGCGCGCCGGGCAAGGCTCAACCGCTCGTTCTCGCCGAGCGAAAGTGCCGCCTCGATCGCCTCGGCGAGGGCGGCAGGATCGCGTGCGGGCACGAGCCAGCCGGTGATCCCCGGCTCGATCGTCTCACAGGAACCGCCGTGAGCGGTGGCCACGACCGGGCGCCCCATCGCCTGCGCCTCGACGATGACTCGACCGAACCCCTCAGGATCGCTCGAAGCCGAGACGACGACATCAGCCAGCATGTAGGCGGCCGGCATGTCCCGACAATCCTCGATGATGCGAAAGAGCCCGGTAAGCCCGCCTCGCTCGATGGACGTCTCGAGTTCGCGGCGGAATCCGCGCCGTTGCTCTGGGCCGACCAGTAGGCAACAAATGTCACGCCTGCCGAGCGCGCCGATCGCGGCGATGAAATCGAGCCCGCCCTTCCAGCGCGTCAGTCGGCCCGGGAGCATCACGATTGGTGCACCGTCGGGGAGCCGCCATTGCCGAGCAAGGCTGGCGATCCTTTCCGCTCCAATCCGGCTGGGATCGAAAATGTCGAGATCGACGCCGCGCGGGATCGTGCGCAACCGGTCCGGGTCGATCCCATAAACCTGTGCGGCGTGATTGGCGACGAACTGAGAAATCGCGATGACCCGCTCGCCGCGCGCCATGACCGAATTGTACCAGCGCTTGAGCGCGCTACCCGTGCCGTATGCATTGTGAAAGGTTGTTACGAAGTGGCGCCCGGTGGCGCTCGCTGCCGACCAGGCGCTCCATGCCGGAGCGCGGCTCCTGGCATGAACGATGTCGATGCTCAGCCGCCGAATCACCCGTGCCAGTGTGGTGGCGTTGCGGCGCATTCGCAGCGGGTTCTTCGACGCGAGCGGGAGGGTGATATGATTGGCCCCAGAGCGCGTGATGTCGTGTTCCAGCGGGCCGCCTGCAGAAGCGACATACGAGGTCCATCCCGCCGCGACCAGCGCTCCCGCGAGCTCTACGGTGCCGCGCTCGGCTCCGCCCGACACAAGGCGCGGGACGATCTGCAATACTGCCGGGGGGCGGCCTTTCGGCGGAGCGGGCACGGTGTTATCGACGATCCCCATTCCGTTGCCGCAAATCTCCGATCAGTGCGCCGGACATAGTATCACGTCGCGATGGTGCAGCAATCGCTTGGCGGGCGACCCCCAAGCTTCTATTCCGTTGGCGCCGGGTGCTCCGGCTATGGGTCGCGAGGCGAGCTGCCGCTCTCTGCCCCTTCTTGTTCGGGCGGAGGCCCGAAGGGTAATCGGTCGGGCACCACCCGGACCCCCGTGCTGAATTTGTAGGAATAAGGTCCGCCGGTCGGGAAGCTCATCTCGACAAAAAATGCGGTCCAGCCTTGCTTCGGTTCCGCCACCTTCCCGACATAGAGCCCGTCGCCCTGATCGGTCAAATTCGAACTGCTGTACGCCCCGCCGATCGTCGCCAACCGAAAATCGCGAGCAGCGGGGTTGTGCGCTTGCCAGAGCGTCACGGCGGCGGGTCTTGATGCCGTCTTGATTTGGATCGAGCCGTCGTCTTCGAAATTCCAGCTGAATTTCGGACGCGGGGTATCTGACAAAACGGATTGATAGAAGGTCAGCGCACCCTCTGCCGCATCGACATATTCTCCTTTGAGCGAGTGATCGGTGTTGGGCAGATAACGAAGGTAATTATCTCCTTTGAGCCCGGCGAAATAGAATTGAGAGGAGTCGGGCAAAAAATATTGGTCGCCGGCCGCATTGACGATGAACTTGGGCATCGTCAATCGCTCGCGATACGAATAGGGGTCTTCGATGTGGATCAGTGCCTCAAACTGCGGCGTGTGAGCCCATCGCATAATCCCGGCCCGCTCGAATTCAGCTATCGCGGGGGCCCAGAAACCGTAAGAGCGGTAATGGTGATCGAACGACGGTTCGAGGTTCAGCAGGTCGATCACGACCGGAATGATGGCGACGACGCGATTGTCGACCGCGGCAACGGTCCATGCCGTCCAGCCCCGCTTCGACGCGCCGCCGACCACGAACTTGTCGACCGATAGGCCGCCACCCGCCGGGCTCGCGCAAAACGACGTGATGGTGTCCATCGCCCGCACCACGCTCTTCGTCATCGGCAAGCGAAGCGGCCAAGTTTCATCGCCCGACGTCAGAAATTTCTCCCAGGAAAACGCCGTGATGGCGTCTTCGGTCAGTTTTCTGCCGTCACCGGCAAACACCAACGGCTCATTCGGAACCATGCGAACCTCGTTGATCACCGAATTCGTGGCCAGGGCGAGTTGGGTCAGCAAAGAGCTGATTTTCGGCGGCGGTTTCTCGTTGGAACCTCCGCTGACGACGAGCAGGCCGGTATTCGTCGTCACGTGTTCCGGCCTGACGATGGTAAGCCAGTGCTTCCAGATCGGCCGGTCCACCTCGTCCGCCGTGCGCCATCGTTGCGACGTCATTTCCAATACATTGGCGGTATAAGCGTCGCCGGCCTCAGTGCTGATCAGCTCATAGCGGTAACTGGGATCCGGCGCAGCGACGTAGCGGTCGAGTGCAGTCTCTTCGCGCCCATCGGCGGACGCGGCCGACGCAAAGACAGCTGTGATCAGACTGCAGAAGACGGCGCCTACTCCCTTGGGCATATATTTCCATTCACTCGGTCAAGGGCGGAGAGAAATCCTAACATAAGCACTTTACGGCGAAATGGTCAGATTTGACCTCTCTCTCTATCGTACGCGAAGTGTTCCTGCAAAATCCCCGTGGTGCATTGCCGTCGCGTCACGCGATCGGCCTGTCGCCCACGGGTCTACGCATGAGTTGGTGACGCACTGCCGCTTCATTTGTTGTGACTCGTCTCAGAAGTCGCGCGACAGGATCATCTTGAGAACCAACGCGTCTGAAGCCGCGGTAAAGCCGTGGCCGATGCCGAACTCGACGTTGACCGGATTGGACTTATAGTCGATTACCGCAAAAAGGGTTTGTTGCTGCCGGCTGAGCGACACGAAGCGGTTTAGCTGGCCGTAATCTGCGTAATGCTCGAGCGCGGCCGCCCAACTTTCGGAGAAATTATAGGCCACCCGAGCCGCCGGCGCGAAATTCAGCGCACCCAGGCCCTGGAACGCCGTGTCGAGGATCGGATTAGCGATCAGATCAACTGGCCCGATGCGAACGCCGATGATCGGCCGGATCTCGCCGGAGTTGCGGGTCGGTTCCCAATAAGGGGCATTGAAGCTGAGTTCGAAATTGACACCGTAGAAAAAGCTCCTCTCTTGCGCATGCGGCACGACAAATTCAGCACGCAGCTTCGCGCCGTCGATCAGGAAGTGCCCAGTACCGGTCCACGAGTACAGGGGTAGATAGACGCCCAGCTCCAGCCAGTCGGTCACCCCGTAGGCCCATTCGGGGACGCCGTTTAGCGTGTGGTTCGGCACGATGCCACCTTCAAAATCCGGTAGCCTTCTACCGATCGGGGTATAGT
>JAFAHP010000662.1 GCA_019237175.1 Alphaproteobacteria bacterium | reverse complement strand
GTCCAGCCGCCGGCATGACTTCCGCCGTGCAAGAGGACTTCAAGCAGACGGATGACGCGGGGGTCGTGGATCTTGATCCCAGGATAGCGGACCGCGCCGACGGCGATCGGCAGAGCCAGGCGCTGGAGCAGCGGGAAGTCGACATGGACGTTGAGCCACTGTGCCTGGAAGCCGGCGAAGCGGGTGGTGATGGTTTGGAAGCGCTCGCGCACGGCCTCGAGGTGGTCCAACCCCTTCTTCAGGCGGAAATCGGCGAGATTGTTGGAGACCAGCTCGTTGCGCAGAAAGGTGGAGAACTTTTCGTACTGCTTCAGAAAGGCGTGTTTGAAGTAGGCGCGGAAGACGTGATGGCCGTGCTCGATGCTGATCTTTCCCCATAAGTCTGCATCGGACAATGATCTGTGAGTGGGTTGGCGGTCGAGGGTTGGAGCCGGGGGGTAACGAGTGCGGGTTTGCGCGGCTCACGGTGGCATGGCGTATGCGGTGCGGAAGCTGCGAAAAGCGGCGGTGATGTCGTCCATTCGCTGGAGGCCGCGCCACAAGGTTTGGGTGCCCGGCTCGCCGTCGGCTTTGCGGGCGAGGAAGCCGCCGAGCTGGGCGATGGAGCGGATCATCTGGCGCAGCGAGGGGGGGTGCACGGGCGGCGGCTTACGGGTCTTGAAGACGATGACGGCCTTCCATTGGTCCTCCTCGAAGGCGACGGTGCAGGGAAGATCCGGGGTGGCGCGACCCAACCAGGTCAGATAATGGATGCGCCAAGCCACCACGGCATCGATCGCCAGGCAGGCTTCCAGGCGGTCTGCGGTGCCGAGCTGGCGATCCTCGATCTGACAGCCGCTTTTGAGGATGCGGTGAAACACCTCGATGCCCCAGCGCCGGGTATACCATTGCACGCGCTCGATCGCGTTGACCAGGCTGATCACCGGCACGGTGGTCAGCAGCAGCCATTCCAGCGGCGCTTTGACGTCCTTGGGCGGCGCTTCCTCACGGGTCAGGACGGCCCACATGCGGATCGGAGCAAGATCCGGCTTGTCGCACGGTGGCCGCAAGGTGACTTCGTCAAAGCGCACGCTCAACTCGGCGGTGCGGGCGGGCTGGCGGCCGTGGCGCGGGACCTGCAGCTCGATCGTCCCCGCCTTGGGCCGCAGATGCATGTGCATCCCCAAGTGCTGGATCTCGCCCTTGAGCGTGCGCTTTTTCTCCTTGGCTCGGACCACGACCTCGAGCCCCCGGGTACGCGCTTCCAGCATGTACTCGAAGATGTCCGCTTCGCGATCGGCCAAGGTGATGATCCGGGTGCCCGGGCAGCACCGGGCGGCGTTGCCAATGGGGGTGAGGGCGCGGATCCACTTGAAGCTCTCCTTGATCTCGATCGGTTTGGCGTTACACGTCTTTCTTTTGCCGAACTCACTGGGATCGCGCGCCCAGCACTCGATGTCGAGGAGGCCCAACGGCAGACCATCTGGGCCGAAGGCCAGGGCACTGTGCACCATCAATCCCTGCGGGCCAGTGACACGGTTGCTGATCGGGCCGAGGCCCTGCATCTCGGGATGCATGGTATAGCAAAGGCTGGAGCTGTCTTGCGCCACCAGCACCACACTCTGGCGGCGCATGCGGTCGATCGTGGCCTGATGATGCGGCTCGAGCACGGCGTCCATGGTCACCCGATCATGATCAAAAAACCGGTAGGCGGCCTTGGCCGCGGCCGGTGTGCCGCAGGCCTGTGGGATATTGGCCTGCGGCTTGGCAAAGAACGCCCCGGCAAGGTCCAACAGCCGCCGCTCCAGTCGGCGGTCGCCGAGCTTGGCGCCACCAAATTCGCGGCGCACCCAACCCGGCAAGGACGGTGCCGGTGGCCCGCACAGGCGTTTGAGCCGCGCCGGCGACAGCGGATAAACAAATACCCGCTTCTGCGCCAGTCCGCCTTTGCCGGCGCGGTCCTGGCGACCGCGGCCGGTGGTCATGCCGACCTCGATCCAATTGGCCGCGCGATAGACCGTGCCCGAGCGCGTCGCCTCGACATAGGTCTCCATCAGCCACGGCGCCGTGCCATAACGCTGATGCCAATCGCCGGCGATGCGGCAGGCCAGCTGCCCCAGTACGTGCGAGCCGAGATGCTTGACCCGCACGGTGGGCAGGATCAGAAATCGGCTATTGCAAACCACTCCCTGCAGCTGCTCACGGCGGGTCGCATCATCCCAGCCCAGCCACTGGTCGCGGGCGCCGACGCGCCACGCCGCGGCGCTCACCGCCACGCCGCCGAGTGCGCCGTGGTGCTCGCTGATGATCAAATAGCGGATCTGCGCACCGCACAACGGGCCGGCGCCCAAAGGGTGATGCGCCACCATCATCGCCCGCCAGGTTTTGCTCGCCGGGGTGCTCCGATCGACTGGCTGCAAGGTGATGACCCCGAGATCGCTCAACGGCCCGCTCACTTCCGGCCAGATCGGCGCTGGGGTTTGATCTGGGCGGCAGAGCGGCGGCTCCCGTCGCGCCGCCGGCAACACCAGTTTGCCGCGCCGCTCCAAGGCAATAAGCCGCTTGCGGCAGGACATCTCTTTCAGCCGCCCGCGCGCATCCTGCCACGCGAATCGCTCGCACACTTCCTTGGCCAGCCGATAGCGCGTCAGGTTGGCGTCTGCGCTGACGCGTGCGCTAATCCACGCGAGGCATTCCGCGGTTTCAAGCTGCTGATGCGGCGTCAGGGGCTCCACGACCCAAACGCTACATCATCAATCTCACCGTGTCCAGAGGGGCTTATGGGTAAAGATCAGCGCTCAGCGCGGTCGCATCGACCGGCCGGTTGCGATCGAACAGAACGGCAGAAAAGCCGGACTCGCGCAGCAGAGCCTGACTCTCGGTAGTACGGCAGGTGCCGGTCACGACCCACCCCGACGCGGCGAGCCGACGTCCGAGCGTCAGCGCGGTGTAACCCAAGCCGAAGCAGAAGAGATGCGACCCGCTCATGACGGCTTTGTAACCCGAATGCCGCCCTCAAGCTCCTCTTTGACGGCTCGCGAGACCCGCAGCGGCTATTTAGCCGAACGCCGAATGCTCAACTCGTTCCCTGACCGAGATAGCAGAGACGTGCTCCGCTCGGCCTTCCCAAGGAAGTGTTTGATGGCTTCCAGGCGCAACTCGCCGCCAATCGTTCGCAATTCTA
>JAFAHP010000128.1 GCA_019237175.1 Alphaproteobacteria bacterium | reverse complement strand
CGGGCGGCACGCGCCCGGATCAGGATTCAGGAGCTTCCGGTGCCGTATGGCCGGCGCCTCGCGG
Source organism: Alphaproteobacteria bacterium (assembly GCA_019237175.1). Taxonomy (GTDB): domain Bacteria; phylum Pseudomonadota; class Alphaproteobacteria; order ATCC43930; family CGMCC-115725; genus AP-15. Next base: position 2,431 of record JAFAHP010000128.1, on the reverse strand, counting down.
GCCACTCGAAAGTCGCCGGCACCCTGCCGGGGACCCTGAAAGCCGCCATCCGGATCCTTGCGGCATTTGCCCGGGTCGCCCGCGAGCGCCGCTCCCCGAGGAACATCAGCGATGACGCAGAACATCTATGACGACGAGGAGTTCTTTCAGGGTTACAGCCGGCTGCGCCGATCCGTCGAGGGGTTGGACGGCGCCCCGGAGTGGCCGGCGCTGCGCGCCCTTCTTCCGAATTTATCCGGGCTAGCAGTCCTCGACCTCGGCTGCGGTTTCGGCTGGTTCTGCCGCTGGGCCCGCCAGCAGGGCGCCGCCCACGTATTGGGCATCGATATTTCCGAGAAGATGCTGGCACGCGGCAGGGCGGCCACCATCGACCCGGCAATCACCTACACCAGGGCCGACATGGAGCGGCTCGATCTGCCGGCAGACTCGTTCGACGTGGTCTACAGTTCGCTCGCCCTCCACTATGTCGAAAACCTGAGCGGGTTGACGGCGCAAGTCCACCGCGCGCTCCTCCCCGGCGGTCACTTGGTGTTCTCGGTCGAGCATCCGATCTTCACCGCCCCGTCGCGGCCGAGCTGGTCGCTCGACGCTGCGGGTCGCAAGACTTGGCCGGTTGACGGCTACCTAAACGAAGGGCCGCGATCGACCGATTGGCTCGCCAAAGGTGTGATCAAACAGCACCGGACCCTGGCGACCTACATCAACATGCTGATCGGAGTAGGGTTCGCCATTGCCCATGTCGAGGAATGGGGCCCGACCGAAGAACAGATCGCGGCGCAGCCGAACTGGGCCGATGAGCGCCAGCGCCCGCCATTCCTGCTCGTGACCGCCACACGCCACAACTGAGGTCTGGCGGGTAAGGCCCCGGCGCGGGCGGGCCAGACCGACTCGTTGTAGCCGAGCGGCACCGAGGGCCGGGCCCAATAGGGCGGGGTCTCGGAGAGGCACACGGTTGGCCCGAGATGGCGCAAGTGACCGGGCGCATGCCGCTACCATTGAACTTTTAGCTCTGCTATAGCCTCAACGGAACCCTGCAGCTGGACCCGCAGTGTTCCTCGGCGAGGTGACCTGAGGCCAGCGAAAATCTGCGAAAGGGCTCTCAAACCTGGTGAGAAGGAAGGAAAACATGAAATTATGGCTTTGGAACGGCATGCTGATGGTTGCGCTGGCCTTGCTGGCATTGACCGGAGTCGCCCGTGCGCAAAGCACTGACAATGACGGATGCTCCAACGCGACCTTACGGGGTGATTATGGCCTTACCGTGCACGGCGAATTCCTCGGTTTGACTACGCCTATGGGTCCCCAATATTTTCCATCTCCTGTGCCGATCGACGGTGTGGCGATGGCAAATTTCGATGGAAAAGGAAATTTTACGCAGGTTAGCGTTAGCGTGCTGAGCGGTGTGGTGGCGCCAGGTCCTACCGATCCGGAAACCGGCTTTGGCATTAATCAATCGGGGACCTACACGGTCTTCCCGGACTGCACCGGTAACTTCGAGCTCAGCTTGCCACTCGCCTTCCTCTCCGGGAAATTTGTCCTAGCCAAGGAGGGGCGCGAGATACATGCCGTGATCGAGCAAGAACATGTCCTCGAAGGTATTCTGAACTGCAACAGTTCAAGCGGCTGCGATACGTTACCTCAATATCGCGCTGACGGTTCGAAGCTTCGGTCGGACGGAAAACAAGACGACTAGGGCGGGGCAGCTGACGCCGCGCGGGCGGGCCAGACGGGCTGGTTGTAGCCGAGCGGCACCGAGGGACGGGCCCAATAAGGCTTCGTCTCCGACAGCTGGACGGTAGGGCCCAAATGGCGCAGCTTGCCGGCCGGCGCGTCGCTGTCGATCGACCAGCGGTCGATGTCGGCCTGCGGGATCTCCTTTGGCACATCCTTGAGCGCCGCTGCGGGCACCTCGCCGCGATCGACGAGCCAGCGGCCGGTCTGCGCCAATGAAATGCGCACGAGCCAGCTGCCGCCTTCCTTGGCGCGCCGCGCCAACGCCACCATCGCGCCAAACGCCATCAGATAGCCGGTCAGGTAGTCGATCGCCGAGACCGGATAGAATTGCGGGCCGGGTTCGGCACCGGGGAACAGCTCGCCCTGGCGCGTTGTGATCCCGCTGACATTCTGCACCACCGTGTCAAAGCCGCGGCGCGACGCCCACGGCCCCTTATGACTGAAGGCGCACAGCGAGACGTAGACGAGACCCGGGCGCACGGCCGCGACTTCTTCGGGCGACAGGCCGCGATTGCCCAATGTCCCCGGCCGGTAGCCCTGCGAGAACACATCGGCCTCGCGCACCAGTCCCCTTAGCGTATCGAGGTCTTGCGGCTGGCGCAGATCGAGCCGCGCCGACAATTTGCCATGACCGGTGTCGTATTCCTGATCGTCGCGCGCGGCGATGTGTGATGCAGTGATCTTCAAAGCATCGGCG
>JAFAHP010000101.1 GCA_019237175.1 Alphaproteobacteria bacterium | reverse complement strand
GATGTAATCTTCCACACCGCGGCCCGCCGCCCAGCTCTCGACCATCTCCCGGCTTTCGAAGTTGGGCTTGACGCGCACCTCGACGAAGCCGGCTTCGCTGAGCCAAGCTTCAATCCGCTCGGCCGGAGACGCACCAGCGACGCAGCCGCAGAGCAGGGCGGGATCGGCTCGCAGCTCGGCCGGCAACGGCGCGATGTTGATGACATCCGAGACGGCGAGCCGGCCGCCCGGCTTGAGCACCCGAAACGCTTCGCGAAACACCTGTTGCTTGTCGGGAACGAGATTGATCACGCAATTGGAGATCACGACGTCCGCGGTGTTGTCGGCGATCGGCAGGTGTTCGAGCTCGCCAAGACGGAATTCGACATTCCCCGCGCCGATACTGGCGGCATTGTCGCGCGCTTTTTTGAGCATCTCATGGGTCATGTCGACACCGATGACACGCCCGGTTTCGCCGACTTGTTGTGCCGCCAGGAAACAGTCGAAGCCGGCGCCGCTGCCGAGATCGACCACAGTCTCTCCCGACTGCATCGCCGCAATCGCCAGCGGGTTGCCGCAGCCGAGCCCGAGATTCGCACCCTCGGGAACGGCCGCCAGCTCAGCCTCGGAGTAGCCCATCCGGCGCGCTTTGTCTTGCGAGGCGGGTTCCGGGCCGCAACAGGATGAAGCCGCCGGCGCGCAGCAGCTCGTCTCGTTTGCCGCCGCGATGCCGCCATAGCGGGCGCGCACCATTTCCTTGATCTGAATGTCGTCCATCGATCCGTCTTCTTATGCGGCTGTGGTCTTTGGCGCGGCACTGGTGCAGCCGGTGGCGGGATCACACACCGGCGCGCAGACGGCATCGCGCCCGCAGCAGTTTTCGGTCAGGTAGGCCAGTAAGGCGTTCATCGTGCCGTAGTCGGCCGAGTAGATCAGGTGCCGGCTCAAGCGGCGTTGCGTGATCAGACCGGCATGTGTGAGCTGTTGCAAATGAAATGAAAGCGACGACGGCAGGACGCCGAGCCGCTCGGCGATCACGCCAGCCGGCAATCCTTGGGGCCCGCATGTCACGAGCAGCCGAAACAGCTCCAATCGGGTTTCCTGGGCGAGCGCGCCAAGTGCGGCGAGCGCGTGTTTCTGATCCATGGCGTCTTATTCTGCTAATTCGACAAACATAAAAATAATGCCTGCCAGGGCGTCGGGTCAAGTGATATTTTGAAGAATGTCGAATTAGCGTCTCGATCCGTTGGGAACGATCGCCGCGCGAACGGTACGGATTAGGGCGTCTTTAGGGGTGGCAACGAGCGAAGGTAGGCGACGATCGCGTCGAGATCGCTCGTTGTCATCTTGGCGTACCAGTCGGACGGCATCGTCCGTGCGAGTTTGGTGCCGTCTGGGCGAACCCCGGCCGTTATCGCGCGTTTGATCTGCGCATCGCTCCAATCGCCGACGCCGTGTTCTGTCCCGGCGGTGATGTTGCGGCTGACGGTTTCTGCACCGGGCTTGCCGAAATCCGGCAATTCCCGCCCGCCCTGAAAGGCTCGGCTCATATCGAACGGCTCGCCGCCGCCGGGTGGCGTGTGACACAAGACGCAGTGCCCGACCGGCCCCGCGAGATAGCCGCCATAGGCTATCTTGTCGGCTCGCGCCGGCTCATCGACATGGGTTACGGGCGGCCCATAAGCCGGTGGCAATGGCATCTTATAGCTGGTTCGGGCCACGGCATGGCGGACAGGTTTTAGACTATGCAGATAGGCAGCGATGGCAGCGGCGTCCCGGTCCGATAGCTTCTGGTATGCCGGGGTCGGCATCGGCGGACCGATGATCGTATTATCGGGCCGCTTGCCGTCGCGCAATGCCGTGACGATCTCCGCCTCGGTCCACTTGCCGATGCCGGTTTCCGGATCAGGCGTAATGTTCGGGCCGACGACATGTCCGACCTCGGCGTCGTCGAATTCAAAGCCGCCAGCGAGCGACATACCCGGTATGACGCGGCCTACCTTGTCCCGCGGCGTGTGGCAGTTGCCGCAAGCTCCAATCGTGTTGACCAGATAAGCGCCGCGCTCAATCAATGTCTCGGCGGAGATAGCGCTCCCGGTCACAGCGACCAGAGCAGCGCCGCAAATCGCGACCGCCGCCATACGCATCATCTTGCGCACGTGCATAGTCCCCCTCTATACATCTGATTTCGATTAAAAGGGGTAGCAAAACGACAGGCACCTGGCAAGTGCTCGCACAAAATGCTGTAGTAGGTTCGGCTTCTGGCGAGCTGGTATTCTTGACGGGGCGGCGAAGGAAAGACGAAAGTTGCAGTCGCATCAAGCTAGTTCAAACGAGGAACCCTCATCGTGAGCATCGGAACCTTGCCGCTCTCCCGCTTCACCGTTCTCGATCTGTGTCACGCCCGCGCCGGGCCGACCGCGGTACGCCAACTCGCCGATTGGGGCGCCAACGTGATCAAGATCGAGCCGCCGGGCGAGTCGAGAGGCGACGTGACCGGCTCGCGGCGCGAGGGTTTTGACTTCCAAAATTTGCATCGCAACAAGCGAGGCCTGACGCTCAATCTGAAAACGGAGGAGGGTAAGGCGATCTTCTTCAAGCTGGCGGAGAAGGCCGACGTCGTCGTCGAGAATTTCCGCTCGGAGGTCAAATACCGGCTCGGTGTCGATTACGAGTCGGTCAAGAAGATCAGTCCGCGCATCGTTTACGGCAGCATCTCGGGGTTCGGCCAGAGCGGGCCCTATGCCAAGCGCCCCGGGGTCGACCAGATCGCGCAAGGCATGGGCGGGCTGATGTCGATCACCGGGCTGCCGGGCCAAGGGCCGGTGCGAGTAGGCATCCCGATCGACGATCTGTGCGCCGGGCTGTTGCTCGCCCAGGGTATCCTGATGGCGCTTATCGAGCGTGAGGTGAGCGGCGAGGGGCAAT
>JAFAHP010000816.1 GCA_019237175.1 Alphaproteobacteria bacterium | reverse complement strand
TCCGGCTCAGCCGGGCCACCTCTATTACCGCTTTGCCCATTTTGTATTCCCGTTCTGGACATTGTTCCCGAACGGTCCATTGACCGACAACGTGCTCGCCCAAGGCTGGGTCCCGATGGACGACACCTACACGATGGTGTTCACCTTCAGCTGGGCGCGCAAAACCCCGGTGCTGCAGCTCAACAAAAGGGGCGAGCCGCTGCCGCTGCTCGACCGGGTGAGCCCGACTTTGCCGAACAGCACCGACTGGTTCGGCCGTTGGCGCCCGGTCGCCAACCGGACCAATGACTATTTGATCGACCGGGAAGCGCAGCGCACGATCAGCTACACCGGTATTGCCGGCGTCTTTCCGCAGGACTCGGCGGTCACCGAGAGCATGGGCGACATCTCCGACCGCACGCTCGAAAATCTCGCGCCCAGCGACCGGATGATCGTCATGACGCGACGGCGCCTGATGGACGCCGCCCAGGCACTAAAGGACAAGGGGACGGTCCCGCCAGGCGTCGACGATCCCGTTATAGCGAGCGGTGCGCGATCGGGCGATCTGATCGCGCCAGAGAGCCAGCCATGGCTTGAGGCCTATGAGGAGACGATGGGACAGGCGCTGCACCCGCTCATGGCGCTCGCCGCCGAATGAGCCACGGCTGCGCGATATCACGCGGGCGGTGACCCGAACATCGCCGTTAAATGACGGGTCGGGGATCCGGTCGCAGCCCGATGCCCGGCCCAATCATCTCGTGTCGCCGGCGAAAATCGCCTTCTTCAGGATCGCATGGACGCCCCAATTGGCGTCGACCACCTGGGTCACGCCGAAATCGACGGCGACCGACATTAGCGAAATCGCTTCGTCCTCGGTAAGCCCCTTCGTCGCCATCAGAAAATGGCGCATTTTGCGGAACGCGTCGCGCATCGCCGCGTCGAGCGAAGATCTGACAAAGATCTCGGTCTGTGCGTTGTTGCCGAGTTCAGCCAGATAATTTGCAAAGCTGAACCCGTGCACGACCCATTCGTCTGATGTCTCCAGGAGCGGGTAGTCAAGTCCGGCGAGCGGGGTCCCGGCGAGGTGGTGCTGCTTGTGTAAAGCCAGCTGGAAAGTGCCAGTCAGCGAGCATTCGATAGCGGTGCCGCACAGTTCGGAATCTCCCTGGCTGGCATGCGGGTCGCCGACCGAGAACAATGCGCCCGGAACCGCGATCGGGTAGTACATAACCGCACCCTTGCCGATCCGCCAATTATCGACGTTGCCACCGAAATAGCCGGGCGGGACCGAATCAACGAACTCGGCCTCCTTTGGCGCCAGTGCCATGACCCCGAAATGCGGTCGTATCGGGATGCGCACTCCGTTGAGGATCCCATGCTTTTTCTCGACCAGGGCGTGGTCGACCGGCACTCCGGGGTAGTCGATTACACGGTGTGTCACTCCGAAAGGGTCGGTCTGCGGTACCCAGCGGTAATTGTAGACCGCACGCGCCCAGTTTTGGCTCTGCGCTGCATCAATCTCGTATATCGTGATGACCTCGCGCGGCTTCGGCTCGGTCAGCAGATCGTTGTAGTGGAATCCCCACCATGCCGCGGCGTTGCTGCCGAAGGCGCGGCCCGAAAAAGCTGGGTTGCGGCAAGGGCGCGGCCGGACGTCGAGGATGCGCACTTCGAGCACGTCGCCAGGCTCGGCATCGCGGACGAAGATCGGGCCGGTGCAGATATGAACGCCGAAGCCCTCGCCGGCGCCGCGGCCATGGATCGACGCATCCAGAGGCCCGGCGCCCCGCCTGTCGACAGCCTTCTCGTCCTTCGTCCAGCGGAACACGCTCTCCGCGCCGGTATCCCCCTGGATCATGCGCGCATGGTCATCATAGGCGTGGTGGGTCAGCGTCTCGATCGTCACGAAATCGCCGGAGGCGACCGAGAGAACGGGCTTCAGCGAACGGCTGAAAAACCCCCAATGCACGGTCTCCGGTGTTGCCGGCAGCAGGTGGTGGTTCAGCTGTCCATCCATGCTGGTGCTGAGGTTCATGCCGCAGCGATGTGCTCTTTGTGGCCGACCATGCGCAGGAAGCGGCGTGTACGATCCTGCACTGGATGATCGAGCAGTTTGGCGGGCGGTCCTTCTTCGACGACGATGCCGGCATCCATGAAGACGATGCGGTCGGCGACCTCGCGCGCGAACCGAACCTCGTGGGTGACGATGATCATCGTCATGCCGGCCTCGGCGAGCCCACGGATGACCCCGAGCACCTCTCCGACCAGCTCGGGATCGAGTGCCGAGGTCGGCTCGTCGAATAAGATCACCCGGGGCGACACCGCCAGCGCGCGGGCGATCGCGACGCGCTGCTGCTGCCCGCCGGACAAGTGATGCGGCAAATGATTGACATGCTCGCGGAGACCGACCCCGGCAAGCAGCCGTAGGCCGATCTCGCGCGCCCGGTCCGGTGGCTGGCGATAGACCCGGATGGGCGCCTCGGCGAGGTTTTCCAGAGCGCTCAGGTGCTCGAATAAGTTGAGGTGCTGAAACACCATGCCGATCCGCGCATCGGCGCGCGCCCGGGCAATATTGCCGGTTGGCAGCAATCCTCCTCCGGGCATGCGCCGGTAACCGACGTGCCGGCCGTCGACGGTAATCTCGCCCCAGTCAAGCGGTTCGAGATGGTTGATCATACGCAATAATGTGCTCTTGCCCGAGCCGCTCGGCCCCATGATGACGACGACCTCTCCGCGATTCACGGTCAGGTCGATGCTGTTCAGAACCTGCCGGTCGCCGTAAGACTTCTGCACATTCCGGCAGACCACGACCGGCCCCGCATTCGTGACGGCGATATCCTGGCAAATGTCATTGATGAGCGCCGGAAGCGATTCCGGGCGCGGCACCACCGGCTGTGGCGCTTCAATTTGTTTTTCCCGCCCACCCAGACCCAATTTTGCCGCGAGCCGAACAAGACGGTCTTCGCCCGGCTCGCGGAGGAAATCGAAGCGCCTCTCGGCCGCGATTTGCCCGACCGCTACGCAGCTGGTCATTGCCAGGTAAATCAACGCCGCCGCGGTGAACACAGTAAAGAATTTGAAGTTCTGTCCGACGATCTGCTCGGCCCGGAAGGTCAACTCGTTCACCAGGATGACCGAGGCGATCGAGGTGCTCTTGATCATGCTGATTGCCTGATTGGCAATGCCGGGCAGGATCACGCGCATCGCCTGCGGCAGGATGATCCGGCGAAAGGTCAGCGGACCCGACATGCCGAGCGCGGCCGCAGCAATGATTTGGCTGCGGTTGACCGACAAGATGCCACCGCGGATGATCTCAGCGCTGAAGGCGGCCTCGTTCAGAGAGAACCCGATGACCGCTGTGGCAAAGGTATCCAGCTTGATCCCGACCGCCGGCAGCACGTCATAGATAAAGACCAGCTGCAACAACAGCGGCGTACCGCGAATGAACCAGATATAGCACCAGGCCGGACCGCTCAGCGTCGCATGCCGGGACAGCCGCATCAGCGCAAGGCCGAGCGCGAGCGCAAGACCAAAGACCATCGAAACGGCGGCGATCTCGATCGCCAGCACCGCGCCATCGAGCAAGAACCGCGATCCAAGATAGGTTAGGATCTCGATCGGCATCGGCGGGTTTCGATTCGGCGGTAGCGCGATGCGGCCGGCTATTTGGTGAATATCGCGGCGGGCCGCTGCAATTCGGGGTCGACATCGTATTTGACCATCAGCTGCTTTTCTGTGCCGTCTGCCTGCAGGATCTGCATCACATCGAATACGGCTTGCCGCAGTTCCGGCATCGACTTGCTGATCCCAGGCCCGACCTTGTAATCGGTGAGGATCACGTAGCCGCTTTCCAAATCGTTCGGGTAAAGCTTCACTGTATAGGCGCCGCCGCCGGAATCGCCCATCATCAGATCGGCGCGGTCGTTCAACAGCATGCGGATGCCGGTCGGCCGGTCGGGGTAGGTGACGATTTCGAGTGCCGGCTTGCCCGCCGCGACACATTTTTCGCTGATGCCCCGGAACATCGCCTCCTCGACCGTGCCGAGGCCGGCGGCGGCGCGCACGCCGCACGCGTCTTCGAGTGCGTGGACATTCTTCGGGTTGCCTTTGCGGACGATGCCGCGCGTTGCCGCCAGGCGATAGGTTACGAAATCGACCTGCTCCGCCCGCGCCGGTGTGTAATAGAGGTTGCTCCACATCACGTCGGCCTGGCCCGCGATCACCGCGGGCAGCAGCCCGGACCAGCTGCCGGTCTTGAACTCGAACGGCACGCCGATGCAATCGAAGGCTGCACGCACGGTATCGGCATCGAGACCGATAATGTTGTCGAAATTTTCCGGATCGCGAAACGAATAAGGCGGTCCGCCCTGCGGGTCCTGAGCAACCCGGATCGTCTTGCCGGCGAGCGAGGGATATTTGCCGGCAAGCGCGCCTGGCTCGCATTTTTCCGCGGCCCAGGCTGCCGATGCCGCGAAAGCTCCACCGGCAAGGATCTTTGCGGCCGCGAAAATAAAGCTGCGCATGCGCACGTCCCTCCAACCGAGGGCTGCGGCGGGTCGGTGCCGCAGCCCATGTCCTTTGGCGAAGCAAAGCGCGTGCCGCGCCGGAGGTAATAGCGGCGCCGGGTCTGAATATGCGCAAAATGGCATGCCGATTGCGGGCTGATCGGCAGACCGCGAAGGGAGGAGCGCTTGCTGCATCTCGGCTGGTTCGTTGGAAGGGGCTACTCCGTGCATGCCTGGAACCAACCGTGGTCCGGCTCGATCGGCTCCGATTGGGCGAGCGGCGAACTACTGACCGATCTTGCCCGCGCGATGGACCGCGCGTGCTTCGACTACCTAATGATCGAAGACGGCTCATTTGTGACCGATGCCTATCGCGGCTCGTCGGAGTGGCACCTGCGAAACGCGGCCACCGTGCCCAAGCTCGACCCGATGCCGCTGATACCGCTGCTTGGCCACGCGACATCGCGTCTGGGTCTCGTCCCAACAATAACAACGGGGTTCTACCCGCCCTATCTGGCCGCACGCTTGGCGGTGACACTCGATCACCTGACGGGCGGCCGCGTCGGGCTGAACCTGGTTACCGCTCACAACGACCGGACCGCGCAGAACTTCGGCCTGGATCGGCATTACGAGCATGATCTGCGCTATGAAATGGCGGACGAATGGATCGAGGTCGTCAATCGGCTATGGGAATCATGGGAGCCGGGTGCCGTTGTCGCCGACCCGGAGAGCGGCGCTTTTGCCGACAACCGCAAGGTGCATCCGATCGAGTTCGAAGGCCGTTATTACAGGTCGCGCGGCCCGCTGAATGCGCCCGCGGGTCCGCAGGGCCGTCCAGTGATCTGCCAAGCCGGCGGTTCGCCGGCCGGGATCGCGTTTGCGGCAAAGCACGCCGACACGATCGTCGCGCGCGCCCGCGGGATTGACGGCGCGAAGGCCTATCGCAGCGAGGTCATCGCGCGGATGATCGAGTGCGGACGCGACCCGAAGCGCTGCAAGGTCATGTTCTGCACCGGAATCGTGCTCGGCGAAACCATGCAGGAAGCGCACGACAAGAAAGAGCGGCTTGATCGCGCGATGGCTGAGAATCTCGAGCCGCGACTGGCGCAACTGTCGTTTCTGAGCGGCATCGATTTCTCGCGTTTCGATCTTGACGCGCCGCTGCCGGACATCCAAACCAATGCGTCGCGGTCGCTTACGACGCTTTACACTTCCGGGACCGGGGCCCGAACGTTGCGCGAGGCGCTCAGCGACCCGGCCAGTGGCGGCGTCGATTTCGTCGGGACGCCCGACAGCGTTGCCGCGGACATGGGCGAGGCGATCGCCGAAATCGGCGGCGACGGATTGATGATCACCGAGGGGTTGACCCGCCGCACGATCGGGGAGATCACCGACGGGCTGGCCCCTGCTCTGCAGCGCCGGCGCCTGATGCGCTCACGCTACAACCATGCCCTGTTCCGCGACAATCTGCTCGAATTTTGACCCGAGCGGCAGGCCAGAGGGCGCGGGCATCGTCAGTTGTCGGTGCCACAGGCACTGATCGAGACTCAGTGCTCTCGCTCATCAGTTTGGTTGGCGCCGCACGGCACAGCGCTTGCCGGATTG